>JAJZWW010000236.1 GCA_021846485.1 Actinomycetes bacterium | reverse complement strand
TGCGGGCCGCTCGGCGTAGGAGCCGGAGAACTGGTCGGTGTAGGTCTTGGCGTGTTCCCAGTCGGGCTGGCTGGCGATGAACGCGCCGAGGCGGGTCTCCTGGGCGCCGAGGGAGAACGGCTGGTGCTCCTCGTCGGTGGAGATGCGCAGGTAGCAGGCGACCCGGACGGCCCCGCCCCCGGCCCCCAAGGTGGCAGCCGGGGGCGTCCCTTGGTTTCGGCGTCTGGTGGTGGTCATGGGCTCCTCCGTTCCTCCCGGGCCGCTCCGGTCGGCGAGAGGAGACCTCGACGCTCCGGCCGTGTCAAGGCGCGGGCCGGGCCGATCCCCCCTCGCCTGCCCGGCGTTGCTCGGCTTCGGCGAGGAGGCCGGCGAGGGCCTCGACGGCGCGTTCTTCTTGTTCGGGGGTCATCGGGACATGGGTGGGCGGGAGGAGCCGGAGCGCGCCGGCGGGGTGGCGCCGGCGGGTCGGATGTGCTCGTTTCGTGGCGGTGGGGTCGTTCACCGGCCCGGCACCCGCCGGAGGACGACGAGGTCCTCGTGGGCGGTGACGAGACGGGGGATGCCCCGGGCGCGGGCTTTTCGGACCTGTTCGAGGGCGAAGAACGACGCCCGGGGGACGAGGGCGTCGTCGCGAAGCCCGCAGAGGAGGGCGACGTTTCTCTCGTAGAGGACGAGGCCGGCCGCCTCGCCGAGCCGGCCGAGCGCGCCGGGGAGGTCGACGAGCCGGCCCTGGCGCCACCACGGCCGCACCGTCATGACCACCATGCCTCCCGGACGGAGCAGCAAGGCGACGCCGGCGAGCATCACCCGCATGGCGTCGAGCAGGCCGGTGAGGCCGACGTGGGCGAGGT
Organism: Actinomycetes bacterium; assembly: GCA_021846485.1. Lineage (GTDB taxonomy): Bacteria > Actinomycetota > Acidimicrobiia > Acidimicrobiales > Palsa-688 > JAKAQB01. Next base: position 4,688 of record JAJZWW010000236.1, on the reverse strand, counting down.
TGGCCGGGTCGTTGGAGTAGCGGTCGTGGCTCTTTCGCACCCCGCCCCCGGGGACGGCCGTGACCTTTCCGTGGAGGGACGGCCCATACGGCGGGCTGGTGAGCACGAGGGCGACCAGTCCCCGCACGGCGGGGTCGACGACGCCGGCGACGTGGCGGCCGTCGCCGCAGAGGACCTCGCCGTGGCCGGTGGCGCCCTGGGAGCGGGCGTGGGCGAGGTTGCCTCGGGCGAGGTCGGCCCAGGGCTGCTCGTACTCGACGCCGATCGCGTCGCGCCCGAGGTGGACGGCTTCGACGAGGGTGGTGCCGATGCCCGCCATCGGGTCGAGGACGAGGTCGCCGGGGGCGGTGTAGGTGGTGATGGCCCGCGCCGCGATGGCAGGGAGCATCCGGGCGGGGTGGGTGCCCGACAGCTCCACGTAGCGTCCGGCGCGCTGGGCGCGGGCGGGCTGCTGGGCGGTCGGCCAGACCGAGAGCGCAAGGTCAGTTGGCACGGGGGTCCTCTTTCGTGGTCGAAGCGAGCTGGGCGGGGCCGGCCGAGAACACGCAGAGGTCCTCGTGGACGACGAGGTGGGCCGCCTCGTCACGGGCGGCGGCCTTTTGGGTCTGGGTGCGCTGCCAGAACGAGGGGCGGGCGACGAGGTCGTCGCCGCGGATGGCGGCGTGCAGGGCGACGACGTGCTGGAGGTAGGTGAACCCGGCCGCCTCGGCGAGGGCGACGGTCAGCCCGGCGAGGTCGAGGGTCCGGCCCTTGCGCCGGGTGTTTTTGGTGACGACGGCGAGGATGCCCCCCGGGCGCAGCACCGCGAGGCAGGCGGCGTAGATGTCGGCCATGGCGGACTCGTAGGCGGCGCCGCGGGCGTGGCCGAGGTTGGCCCTGTCCGCCGAGTAGTTGCGCTCGCCGGTGGCGCACAGGTTGTGGCCCGCCCCCCAGTTGGTGGTGTCGAGGTTGCCGACGTCGCAGGCATAGGGCGGTGAGGTGCAGACGAGGTCGACCCGGCCTGCGTCGTCGCCGAGGAGGTCGGCGAGCTTGGTGGCGTCCCCCTGGCGAACCTCGACCAGGCGGCGGGCGTCGCGGCAGAGGACGTGGCCGGCGTTGGCCCGGGCGAGCTCCGCCCAGCGGGCTTCGAGCTCGACGCCGACGGCGCGGCGTCCGGCGAGGGCGGCCTCGACGAGGGTGGTGCCGGTGCCGGCCATCGGGTCGACCACGAGCTGCCCGGGGCGGGAGTACTCGGCGACGATGCGGCGGGCGAGGTCGGGGAGCATCTTGCCGGGATGCGCCGTGCAGGCGGGCAGGTAGCGGCCGGCCCGCTGGTACTGGGCGCTTTGCTGGCCGACCGGCCAGACGGCGAGCGGCACCGGCCGGGTCTCGTGCCGGCGGGAGGGCTGGGGAGCGGTGGGGGTGCGGGTGGTGGTGGTCGTGGCCATGGGCGGCCCACGGCCGGGGAAGGCGTGCCACCCCCCAAATAGGGGTCGAGGGCCCGAATCCGGACACCACTTTTTCGCCGGGATCGCCTTGAGGTCCCCGCCGAGGTGGAGGTAGCTCCTCCAGACGCGAAGCGACGCCGAGCAAAGGAGCAGGCCATGAGCACCGCCACCCCCACCACGCACACCCCCGCGGAGGCGCTCGCCGCCGCGCTCGCCGCGCATCCGGGGGCCACCGCAGCCGAGCTGGCCGAGGTGGCCGGGATCGGCCGGTCGACCGCGGCCAAAGCCCTGGCCGCCATGGAGCACCACGGCACCGCCCGGCGGGGCGCCGGTGGTCGCGACGGCGGCCGGCGGCTGCCCGACCGTTGGCACCCCGCCGACTACGGCACCGCCGGCCCCGACCCCGTCGAAGACGGCGAGGAGGGGAGAACCGTCGAGCCGGCCAGCGAGACGGCCCGAGCGTCGGGGCAAGGCGAGGGCGGCGAGGGTCAGCCCGTCGACGCGAGCGCGGTCCGCCTGGGCAAGGGCGAGCTGCGCTCCCTCGTGCTCGACTAGCCGGCCCGGGACCCCCCCGGCGAGGCGGGCCGGGAGAAATTCTTGGCCGGCCCCTCAACAGCTGCCCGGGGGGCGCCCCGGGCTGGTGGCCGCGGGCCGTGCAGTAGCTCCCACCTGCCCTGTCGCGCCTCGACCGGGGATCTGCCCGCCGTGCTGCTGCACGCGTGCAGTAGCGACCTTGCCGGGTGGTGGGGGCGGATCTGTAGCAAACGTGCAGTAGCGCCTCGGGCGCGATGGCGGCTCCACCGAACAAGGGAGTCGCCATGTCCCGTCCGTCCCACGCCATGTCCCAGGGCCCGTTCGACACCTTGGAGGACGCCTTCGAGGTGCTCTGCGCCGAGCCCCACCCGCTCGGGTTGGAGGCCGGGGTGGTGGCCGGCCTGCCGGCCCGGCCGTTGGCGCTCACCGAGCTGCGGGCGGTGCTGCTGCACCCCTCGACCGGCTACCGGGTCCGCAACCAGGCGATCGCGGTGTTGTTGGACCGGGCACGGTCGGAGGGTGGCCGGTGGACGGTCGGGTTGGCCGGGGTGCTGGTCTTCGGGCTGCGCCGGGCCACCTCGGGGCTGTGCGAGGTGTGCCCGCACAAGGCGGCCGACATCGAGGCCGAGGCCCTGGCCGGCCTCTTAGAGGGGATCGCGAAGACCGACCCTCGCCGCAGCCGGTTGGCGGCCCGGCTGATCTGGCTGGCCCGCAACCGGGCCAAGGCGCTCGTCGCCAAAGAGCTGGCCGAGGTGGGCCGCCCCGGGCGCCACCTCAGCTCGGAGGTCCCCGCCCGCCCCTACGGCCATCCCGACCTGGTGCTCGTAGAGGCCGTGGCCGAGGGGGTGATCGAGGCCACCGACGCGGCGCTCATCGGCGACACCCGCCTCGGCGGGATGACCCTGGCCGAGGCCGCCTCGCGTCTCGGGATGGCGGTCGACTCGGTTCGTCACCGCCGACGCCGGGCCGAGGCTCGGGTGGTCGCCTGGCTCGGGGGGCCTTCACTGCCCCGGGCCGGGGCACCGGACGAGGGCCCGGGGGAGGCGGCGGAAAGTTCTTCAAGTTCTGCTGTCCGGTTTCGGGCCTCGACCCCTTATTTGGGCGGTGAGGGTCGGCCCCGCATCGAGCGGGCCCACGACCGGCGGCCGGCGGCGTGCCAACCGCCAACCGACACCAGGAGGTGAGCAGTGCCCTTTCCGGTTCCCCCGCCCGAGCAGGGCCGACCCCGCCCACCACGTCCGCACCCCGTCCTCGAGGAGGCTGCCACGCCCACGCCCACGCCCACGCCCACGCACACCCCATCCCCCCGACCGTCCCCCCTCCAGCGATGGCCCCGGTTCCCTTGGCTCTCGGCGCTGGCCCGCCGGCTCCCGACCGTGGTCCTGCCCGCCGTTGCGGTGAGCGTGGTGCTGGTGGTGGCGGTCGCCCCGCCGGCGTTCGCCGCGACGGCGAGCGCGGCGACCAGCCTCACCTCGGTCATCGACAACCTGCGCAACTGGCTGGTCGGCATCCTGGCCGCGGTCGCCACGCTGTTCCTGACCGTCGGCGGGCTGCGCTACCTGATGGCGGGGGGTGACCCCGGCCAGGTCGAGAAGGCCAAGACTGCCCTCAAGTCGGCGGCCGTCGGCTACGCCCTCGCCGCCCTCGCCCCCCTGCTGGTGTCGATCCTGGCCTCGCTGTTCTGATGCCCCGCCCCGGTCTCATCCAGCGCGCTGGCGTCCTCGGCGTGGCACGCCGGCACCGCCTGGTGGCGGCGGTCCTGTCCGCCCCGGTGGCGTTCGCCGTGCTCGGGCTGTTCGCCCATCCCGCCTCGGCCGCCGCGTCCCACCCCTACCCGGCGGTGACTGCGCCGGCCACGCCGGCCGTGCTCAGCGCGTCCACCAGCGCCAGCAGCGCCAGTAACGCCAGCAGCGGCGGGCCGGCGCCGATCCAGGTCGGCCCGACCCCGACCGGCGCACCGGGGGTGCCGGCGCCGGGCACCGGGGGCAGCGTGAGCGGCGGCACCCAGCCCTCCCCGGGGTTCTTCGACATCCCCGGCCAGATCGAGGCCGCCCTCGACGGCTGGTTCCGCTCCGTGGTCACCGACGCCTTGAACCCGGTGCTCGACGTGATGGGCCACACCCTGCTCGCCACCCCTGAGGTCACCGACCAGTCCCGGGTGGGCCAGCTGTGGGAGATGTCGGTCGGGATCGCCGACGCGTGCCTGGTCCTGTTCGTGCTGGTGGGCGGGGCGATCGTGATGGGACATGAGACGGTGCAGACCCGCACCGCCATCAAGGACGTCCTGCCGCGCATCGTGGTCGCCGCGGTGGCCGTCAACGCCAGCCTGTCGCTGGCCAGCCTGGCCATCTCGACCGCCGACTCGTTCTCGCAGGCGCTGTTGGGCCAGGGCGTCGGCCCCTCCCAGGCGGCGGTCGTGCTGCGCCAACTGGTGATCGGCTCGCTCGCCTCGGGCGGCATCTTCTTGGTGCTGTTGGGCGCGGTGGTCGCCGTGCTCGCCGTCGTGCTGCTCGCGACCTATGTGATCCGCCTGGCGTTGGTGATCCTGCTCGTGGTGGCCGCACCCCTCGCGCTCGTGTGCCACGCCCTGCCCCAGACCGAGGGCCTGGCCCGGCTGTGGTGGCGGGGCTTCGCCGGGGCGTTGTTGGTGCAGGTCGCCCAGTCGCTGGTGCTCATCTGCGCGCTGCGCATCTTCTTGGCCTCCGGCGGCCCAGCCAACCTGGGGAT
>JAJZWW010000235.1 GCA_021846485.1 Actinomycetes bacterium | reverse complement strand
GCCGAACCACACCAGGGTGCCTCCTGCGAGACCCTCCTCGACGTCGCCCGGGTGGCCGAGGCAGAGGGTTTCGACGGGTCCGACCACTACCTGGCGACGGGCGGCGACGGGCTCCTCGGGCCGACCGACGCCTCTAGGTGACCCTGGCGGGCCTGGCGCGCGAGACCAGCCGGATCCATCGCCTGATCGGCCGGGAGGTGGCCCCGTCCGCCGCCCGAGCCCGCAGTGCGGCGACCACGGCTGCCGGCCCGCCCCAGCCGGCGGGGGGCGTCCGCGAGTGGCGAGTACGTTGACCCCGATGGACCTGGACGGGCTCGACCTCCACCGCATGCCCCGCCACGTGGCGTGCGTGATGGACGGCAACGGCCGCTGGGCGACCAAGCGGGGACTCCCGCGCACCGAGGGGCACCGGGCGGGGGAGGAGGCCCTCTTCGACGCCGCCCAGGGCGCGCTCGAGCTCGGCCTGGATTGGTTCACGGTGTACGCCTTCTCCACCGAGAACTGGCGGCGGCCGCACCAGGAGGTCCGCTTCCTGCTCGACGTGATCGCCGACCAGCTGCTCACCCGGCGCCGCGACGACCTGCACGCCCTCGGGGTGCGGATCCGCTTCATCGGCCGACGGGACTGGAGGGTCCCGCGCTGGGTCTCCCGGCGCATGGACGAGGCCGCCGCGCTCACCGCGGGGAACCGGGCGATGACCCTCACCGTGGCGTTCAACTACGGGGGGCGCGCCGAGCTGGTCGACGCGGTGCGCTCGATCGTCGCCTCCGGCGTGGAGGCCCGGCGCATCGACGAGCGGACCGTCGCCCGCCACCTCTACGACCCGAGCATCCCCGACCCCGACCTGGTTATCCGCACCTCCGGGGAGTACCGCATCTCCAACTTCCTCATCTGGGAGCTGGCCTACTCCGAGCTGGTGTTCACCGATGTGCTGTGGCCCGACTTCCGCCGGGAGCACCTCTTCGAGGCGGTCCGGGAGTTCCAGGCCCGGGACCGCCGCTTCGGCAACGCCGCCCGCCGCGACGACGGGATCCCCGGCTGATCCCCCTACACGACCGGCGGACCGACCGGGCCACCTAGCTAGCATCGCCGGCGTGCGCGGCGGGCTGGTCCGGGGCCGGGGAGCCGGGAGCTCGCGCCCCGCGGCCCGTTGGCGACCGGCCGGGGGCTGAGCGGGTGGCGCTCTATCGCGACGAGGCCGTCGTGCTGCGCACCTACAAGCTGGCGGAGGCCGACCGCATAGTCGTGCTGCTCACCGCCGGGCGGGGCAAGGTGCGCGCCGTGGCCAAGGGGGTACGCCGCACCGGCAGCCGCCTAGGCGGGCGCCTGGAACCCTCCACCCACGTCCAGCTGATGCTCCACGAGGGCCGGGAGCTCGACGTGGTCACCCAGGTGGAGGCCGTCCACCAGTTCCGGACGATCCGCGAAGACCTCGTCAGGCTCCGCGACGCCCTGGCGATCCTCGAGGCGGTCGACCAGGTGGCCCGGGAGCGCTCCCCGGACCCGCCGCTGTTCGCGATGCTCGTCGGCGCGCTGCGTACCCTCGACCGCCGGCCCGCAGCGCTGCTCGTCGCTGGCTTCTACTGGAAGCTGCTCGGCCTGGAGGGCACCGCCCCGATGCTCGACGCCTGCGTGCGCTGCGGAACCCCCGCCGCCGGCGGGGACGTCGAGCTGGTCGCCCTCGACCTGGCCGAGGGCGGGGCGGTGTGCCGGGTCTGCCTGCCGACCGGCGGCGGGCGGCGCGCTGTCCGCCCCGAGGCGCTCGCGCTCGTGGCCCGCATCCTCGGGGGCGACCTGGCCGGGGCCCTCGCCACGCCAGCCGGCCCCCTTGCCGCGGAGGTGACCAACCTGGCGACCCAGGCGCTCGAGGCCCACCTGGAGCGACGACTCCGGGTGCCGCGCCTACTCGACCGCAGCATCGCCGACGTGCCGACGTGGTGACGCCGAAGCCCGCCGCACATCCCGACGGACAGGTGCCGCCCACCGGCGTGCAAATCCAATGGGCTGCCTGCCAACCCGGGGGCCGGGCTGCTCGGAACTGGGTGCACAGGACCGAACTGGGTGCCCTCAAGGCACGATACGGGGGTCGAGCGCACCCACTTCGGCTCTTTGCACCCGGTTCCGGCGCCCTGGCATCAGGTCCGACACCAACGGCAGTTTTCGACACACGTCGGGTGGTCGCGGGTCTGCCGAACCGCCCGTCCGGGCCGGCCGACCCGGCTCCAGCGACGGCCGTAGGCGACAGCGACGGCCGTAGGCGACAGCGAACGGTCGACCCCAGCGGGCCGGCGGGGGCGCGCCGGCCCGGTACCGTTGCCCGCCATGGCCGCGCCCGACCTCGACGACCTCGTCCGCCTCTGCAAGCAGCGGGGCTTCGTGTTCCCCTCGGCGGAGATCTACGGCGGGTTCCGCTCCACCTACGACTACGGGCCACTCGGGACCCTGATGCTGCGCAACGTCAAGGAGGCGTGGTGGCGGGCGATGGTCCAGCAGCGCCACGACGTGGTCGGCCTCGACGCCGCCATCCTTTCCAGCCCCCGCATCTGGGAGGCGTCGGGCCACCTGGCCAACTTCACCGATCCGCTCGTCGACTGCCGCAATTGCAAGGAGCGGTGGCGGGCCGACCACCTCGGCGCGGGAGACGACGGCGTCGTCCGCTGCCCGAGCTGCGGTAGCGCGGACCTCACCGAGGCCCGGGCGTTCAACATGATGTTCCGGACCCACGTCGGCCCGGTCGAGGACGCCGGCAGCGAGGCCTACCTGCGCCCCGAGACCGCCCAGGGGCACTTCGTCAACTTCGCCAACGTGCTGCAGACCTCCCGCAAGCGCCCGCCGTTCGGGATCGCCCAGATCGGCAGGTCGTTTCGCAACGAGATCACCCCCGGCAACTTCGTGTTCCGCACTCGGGAGTTCGAGCAGATGGAGCTCGAGTTCTTCGTGCCGCCGGCGGAGGCCGACCACTGGTTCGACTACTGGTGCCACGAGCGCCTCGAGTGGTACGTCGGGCTCGGCATCCCTCGCGACCTGCTGCGGCTGCGCCACCACGAACGCGAGGAGCTGTCCCACTACTCCTCGGGCACCGCCGACGTCGAGTTCTGCTTCCCGTGGGGCTGGGGGGAGCTCGAGGGGATCGCCAACCGCAGCGACTACGACCTGAAGGCCCACTCCGCGGCGAGCGGCACCCGCCTCGAGTACTTCGACCAGGCGACCGGGGAGCGCTACACCCCATGGGTGATCGAACCCGCCGCCGGCGCCACCCGGGCGATGATGGCGTTCCTCCTCGCGGCCTGGGGCAGCGACGAGGTGGGAGGCGAGGCCCGCAGCCTCCTGCGCCTCCACCCGCGCATCGCCCCCTACCAGGTGGCGGTGCTGCCCCTGTCGCGCAAGGAGACCCTCACCCCGCTCGCCCAGGAGGTCCTGGCTGCCCTCCAGCCGCTCGCGATGTGCGACTACGACGAGACCCAGTCGATCGGCCGGCGCTACCGGCGCCAGGACGAGATCGGCACCCCGCTCTGCGTCACCGTCGACTTCGCCAGCCTGGAGGACCGGGCGGTGACGGTGCGGGATCGGGACACCACCGAGCAGGTCCGGGTCCCGATCGACCGCCTGGGGGTCGAGGTCGCCGCCCGCCTCGGTCGGTAGGCTCCGAGGCGTCCGCTCACGCGCCGGCCCCGGGGGGCCAGGAGGACCGTTCCGCCATGCCGTACACCTACGCATTCGACCACAAGCACCGCCGCCCGCCGATGGAGCGGAAGGACCTGCTGGGTGGGAAGGGCGCCAACCTGGCGGAGATGACCTCGGTGCTCGGCCTGCCGGTCCCGCCCGGCTTCACGATCAGCACCGGCGCCTGCCGGGCCTACCTGGAGCAAGGCTGGCCCGAGGGCCTCGACGCGGAGATCGACCGCCAGGTCCGCAAGCTGGAGAAGGCGATGGGCAAGCGCCTCGGCAACGCCGCCGACCCGCTGCTCGTGAGCGTCCGCTCGGGTGCCAAGTTCTCCATGCCGGGGATGATGGACACCGTCTTGAACCTCGGGCTCAACGACGAGTCGGTGAAGGGCCTGGCCGACCAGACCAGCGACGAGCGCTTCGCCTACGACTCCTACCGGCGCTTCGTTTCGATGTACGGGCGGATCGTGCTCGGCCTCGACGCCAAGGCGTTCGACGAGCCGTTCGAGGAGATCAAGCACCGTTCCGGGGTGGAGAGCGATGCCGAGGTGGGCGCCGGCGCCCTTCGCGACCTGGCCGAGGCCTACAAGCAGATCGTGGCCGACGCCACCGGGAGGCCTTTCCCCCAAGACCCCCGGGACCAGCTCCGGGGCGCCATCGAAGCGGTCTTCGGCTCCTGGAACGGCGCCCGGGCGGTCGCCTACCGCGTGAGGGAGCGCATCCCCCACGACCTCGGCACCGCGGTCAACGTGCAGACCATGGTCTTCGGCAACCGGGACGACAACTCCGGCACCGGGGTCGGCTTCACCCGGGACCCGGCCTCCGGGGCCCAGGGCGAGTACGGGGACTTCCTCGTCAACGCCCAGGGCGAGGACGTCGTCGCCGGCATCCGCAACACCCTCCCGCTGGCCGCCCTGCGCGACCGCTTCCCGGCGATCTTCGAGGAGTTGATGGCGATCTTCGCCCGCCTCGAGGAGCACTACCGGGACATGTGCGACACCGAGTTCACCATCGAGCAGGGCAAGCTCTGGATGCTCCAGACCCGGGTCGGCAAGCGGACCGGCCGCGCCGCGCTCCGCATGGCGGTCGACATGACCCGCCAGCGCGGCTGGAAGATCAGCCGCGAAGAGGCGGTGATGCGGGTGACCGCCGACCACCTCGACCAGGTGCTGCACCCGCAGTTCGCCGAGAGGCCGGCCCGGCTCCTCACCAAGGGCCTGGCCGCCTCCCCCGGCGCGGCGGTCGGGAAGGTGTACTTCAGCGCCGACGACGCCGCCTCCGCCGCCGAGCGCGGAGAGGCGGTCATCCTCGTCACCTCGGAGACCTCCCCCGAGGACGTCCACGGGATGATCGCCGCCCAGGGCATCCTCACCTCCCGCGGCGGCCTCGTGAGCCACGCCGCGGTGGTCGCCCGGGGCTGGGGCAAGCCGGCGGTGGTCGGGGCGGAGGCGGTGCGCATCTCCGGTCGCTCCTTCAGCGCCGGCTCCACGACCGTGCGGGAGGGTGAGGTCATCTCCCTCGACGGCGGGAGCGGCGAGGTCGCCCTCGGCGAGGTCCCCCTGTCGCTCGCCGAGCCGCCAGAGGAGCTCGCCACCGTCCTCTCCTGGGCGGACCGGATCCGCAAGGGGAAGCTCGCGGTGCGGGCCAACGCCGACAACGGCCCGGACGCCGCCCAGGCCCGGGAGTTCGGTGCCGAGGGGATCGGCCTGTGCCGCACCGAGCACATGTTCCTCGCCGAGGACCGCCTGCCGATCGTCCGGCGCATGATCCTCGCCGACACCCCCGCCGAGGAGGAGGCCGCCCTGGAAGAGCTGCGCGCCGCCCAGAAGGCCGACTTCGTGGCCATCCTCGAGGCGATGGACGGCCTGCCGGTGACCGTCCGGCTGCT
>JAJZWW010000234.1 GCA_021846485.1 Actinomycetes bacterium | reverse complement strand
CGGCGCCGGCGGGGACGGAACTGGGTGCGTAGAGCACAACTGGGCGCAATCGGAACCCGATACGTGGACTGGGTGCACCCACTTCGCCTCACTGCACCCAGTTCGGACGTCCGGGGGTCACTGCCAGCCAGTCCCCGTGACCTCGCCGGCTGGCGACGGTCGACCGTCAGGTGCCGGTAGCCGCCCGGATCGCCTGGTCCAGGTCGACCCAGAGGTCCTCGACGTCCTCGATACCGACCGAGCAGCGCAGGAGCCCACCCGGGAGGTGCTCCTCGCCGGCCATCCGCCCCCGCCGCTCGAGTAGGGTCTCCACCCCCCCGAGGCTCGTGCCCGCGGTCGCCACCCGCACGCCGGCGGCTACCGCCTCCGCTGCCCGGGCAGCCGCGGAGAGCCCGGCGGGACCGGGAGGATCGGCGGGGCCAGGAGAACCCGCGGGGCCCGGAGAGCCGGCGGGCCCCCTCACGACGAACGACACCACGAAGCCCGGGCCGCCCATCACCCGGCGCATCCGCTCGTAGCCCGGGTCGTCAGGGAGGCCCGGGTAGTGGACCCGCTCGACGCCGGGATGCTCCTGTAGGCGCCGGGCGAGCTCGCCAGCGTTGGCCTGGGATCGCTCGACGCGCAGAGCGAGGGTGCGGATGCCCCGGAGCACGAGCCACGCCTCCCACGGCCCGGGGACGGCTCCGTGCAGGGTCCGCCGTCGGCGCAGGGCGGTGAGCAGATCCGGGCGAGTCGTGACGGTCACCCCGAGGAGCACGTCGGAGTGGCCACCGAGGGCCTTGGTGGCGCTGTGGACCACCACGTCGGCGCCCGCGCGCAGCGGCTGTTGGAGCAGGGGGGTGGCGAAGGTGTTGTCCACGGCGACCTCGACGCCACGCGCATGCGCCCCGGCGACCAGCGCGGGCAGGTCGGCGACGACCAGCAACGGGTTGCTCGGCGACTCGATCCAGAGCAGCCCGCCGGCGCCGAAGTCCCCCTCCCGGCCCGACGGCCGGCTCGGGCCCCCGGCCGCCTCGTCACAGGCCGCGAGGACCGCGCCGGTGTCGGCCAGGTCGACGTGGTGGACCCGCAGGCGTCCCCGGCCGGCCAGGTCGGCCAGCAGGGCCCGGGTCCCGGTGTAGGCGTCCGCGGCGACCACCACCCGGGCGGGGACCGGCAGCGCCTCGACCACCGCCGCCACCGCGGCAAGGCCCGAGGCGAACGCCAACGCCTCTCCCCCCTCGAGGCCTCCCACTGCGGCCTCGAGGGCCTCGAAGACCGCGTTGTCCTCCCGCGCGTAGATGCGTGATCCCCCTTGGTGGTAGGTGGAGGACAGCTCCACGGGCGGATTCAGCGGCCCCCCGGGGAGCACCGGGGGCCGGCCGAGGTGCACCGCGCGCGTAGCCGCAGCCCACGCCGCCGCCGATCCCGGGGCGCCGGGGACCCGTTCCCCGGCAGGCCGGTCGTCGGCCGCGCTCAAAACGCCCCCTCGATCACCTCGAGGTCGCCCCTGAGCATCGAGACCACGTCGAAGCGGATCTCCCTCGCGCGCGCCGGCGCCTCCTGCTCCAGCCAACGAGCCGCCAGGCGCCTGATCCGCGCCCGCTTGGGGGCGGTGACCGCCTCGGCGGGGAACCCGAACGCCTCGCTCGAACGGCTCTTCACCTCGACGAAGACGTAGAGCCGGCCCCGGCGCACGACCAAGTCGAGCTCTCCTTCTGGGCAGCGCCAGTTGCGGGCCACGACCTCGTAGCCCGCCTCGGCGTACCAGCCGGCGGCGAGGTCCTCACCCGCGACACCGAGCTCTCGGTTGCGCGCGGCCCTCTCCGACGGCCCGCCGGCAGGGATGGGGGCCGGGATCTAGATCTCCTTCTCCGGGAGCTCCTCCACGTTGACGTCCTTGAAGGTCACGACCCGCACCGAGGACACGAAGCGCGCCGGTCGGTACATGTCCCAGACCCAGGCGTCGGCCAGGCGGATCTCGAAGTAGGTCCGCGGACCGTCGCCGTGGGCTTCCATCTTGACGTCGTTGGCCAAGTAGAAGCGCCGCTCGGTCTCGACCACGTAGCGGAACATCGGCAGGACTGCCCGGTACTCCTGGTACAGCTGGAGCTCGATCTCGGTCTCGTACCGCTCGAGGTCCTCGGCGCTCATGGCCCCATGGTAGGGCCTTCGCCGGCGCCGGAGGGGACCGGTGGTCCGAGCGCGGAGGGGCGGGCGGGCGCGCCGGGCGGGTCGAGGGAGCCCGGCGACGGGAGCGGGCCTACGACTCGGCGGAGACGTCCACACGGTCGGGGTAGAAGGCCACGTGCCCGGCGATCGCTGCCACGGCGTCGTGATGCTCCCGGTAGGTCCACACGGAGTCGGTCAGCTCCCGGCCGCCCACCAGCAGGGCGTAGTAGCTGGCGTCGCCCTTGTAGCTTGTAGGGACAGTGTGTCGTGGTGTCGCTCGGCGCCAGCAGCCCCGGGCGAACATCGGCAAGCGGGGTGTAGAGGACCGGGCTACGACGCTTCCCGCAGCAACAACGCTGCGTCGGTCTCGGCGACCACCTCGCCACCGACCCGGGCCACGACCCGCCCCCCGGCGGCCCGGATGTCGATCGGGTGGTCCGGACCGGGAACGGGCTGAAGTACGGCTGAAACGTACCCGGCAGGTATGTCCTCACGGTACCTTATGGCTGTGGAGGTGTCGCCGTTCCCTTACCAAGGGCCACTCGAGCCGTCCGAGGTCGCCGGCCGCGACGACCTCGTCAGCGACCTCCTCACTCGCATCACCCGGCGCAAGGTAACCGCCCTGCTCGGGCCGCGACGCTACGGCAAGACCAGTGTGCTGCGCCGCGTGGCCGCAGAGCTGACCGAGGTCGAGACTCTCTGGGTCGACCTCTACGAGGTCAGTTCCCTCGCCGATGTAGCCGTGCGCTTCGACACCGCCCTCGCCGGCGCCGGTGGCCGCCTCGCTGAGATCGCTCGCAGGTGCTCCCTCGAGGTGTCGCTCAACCTGGGCGGCCTGAAAGTGTCCCTGGCTGGCCCGGCACGCAACCGGCCCGACCCGGCGCTCAGCTTCGCCTTGCTCCTCCAGGTCCTCGTTCGCACTGCTACGTCGGTGCCGACCCTGCTGATCGTCGACGAGTTCTCCTCGGTCTCGAAGGTGGCGGGCGCGGCAGGGGCGATGCGCACGGCCTTCCAACACCACTACCGCGACTTCGGGCTCGTCTTCGCCGGCTCCCAGCCCTCGATGATGCGCAGCCTGTTCACGCACCAGCCGCAGCCGTTCTACGGCCAGGCCGACCTCGTCGACATCGGCCCGCTCGACGCAGCTGCGGTCGACGACATCGTCGGCCGCGGTTTCGCCCGCACCGGGCGGCGCGCCGGGCGGCTTGGGCAGCCGATCTTCGACTACAGCGGCGGGCACCCGCAGCGGACCATGCAGCTGGCCGACTGCTGCTGGGAGCACACACCACCAGGCGGCGTCGGCCACGAGGCCTGGGCGGACGGCCTGGACCAGATGCGCCGCCTGTGCGCCGACCCGATGGAGCGCATGTTCTCCGACCACACGGCGAGCGAGCGCCAGACCCTACGGGCCCTGGCCGTCTCCGGCAGCATCTTCGGCCTGGAAGCCGACCTGCTCGACCTCGCCAAGAGCACCGCCCAAGCGGCCCGTACCACCTTGATCGACTCCGGTGACCTCGTCGCCGACGACGCCGGCAAGCTGCGGGTCACCGACCCGGCGCTGGCTGACTGGATCCGACAACGCTTCCCGCTGTGACCCCGCCACCCACCGCGCCTGGTGAGCTTGGTCGCCAGCTGGCCCGTCGAGGCGCGTTGGTGCCGAGGGTGGCGACGCCGGGACCGAGATGGGCTAGGCGGAGTACGGATTGTCTCGCCCTCGGCAGCCAGCCCGCGATGCGCCTGCCGTGCGAGCGGAACAGGTGGTCCGGGCGCCGGCGCACCTGTTCCCGGGTCGACAAGTTGGCGTAGCGGCGACCGAAGGCCGCCAGGACCTCGAGGAGGGTCGCTACCTCGCCGCTGAGCGGCTCGACGCCGGCGCCCCGGTGGAAGGTTGCCGAAGTTCCTTGATCTTGGCGGCCTTGCCGCTGCGCTCCCGCAGGTAGTACAGCTTCGCCCGGCGCACGTCACCCCGGGTGACGACCTCGATGCGGGCGATCACCGGCGAATGCACCGGGAAGGTCCGCTCGACGCCCACCCCGAAGCTGACCTTGCGCACGGTGAAGGTCTCCCGCACGCCCGATCCTTGCCGGCGGATGACCGCCCCTTGGAACACCTGGATCCGCTCCCGGCTGCCCTCCACCACCCGGACGTGAACCTTGAGCGAGTCGCCCGGGGCGAAGTCGGGGATGTCCGGACGCAGGCTGTCCTGGTCGACGACGTCGGTCGGGTTCATGGCGGGTGGGCTCCTGGCAGGAAGGGGACCCCTCAGGATAGAGGATCTCCCTCGCCGGCGACCAGCGGCCCCCCGCCGGCGGCGTCGAGCAGTTCGAACTCCGCCAGGACCGCCCGGTCGGCGTCCGACAAGCCACCCCGGGCAGCCAACAGGTCTGGACGCCTACGAGCGGTGCGGACCAGCGCCTGGGCCCGCCGCCAGCGGGCCACCAAGCCGTGGTCACCGGAGCGCAGCACCTCTGGGACCGCCCATCCCCGGAACTCGGCGGGCCGGGTGTACTGCGGGTACTCGAGCAGGCCCCCGGCGAAGCTCTCCTCACGCGCCGACGCCTCGTTGCCCATCACCCCGGGCACGAGCCGGCAGACGGCCTCCGCCACGGCGAGCGCGGCGACCTCTCCACCGGCGAGCACGAAGTCCCCGATGCTCACCTCGCCGTCGACCAGGTGGTCGGCGATGCGCTGGTCGACACCCTCGTAACGCGCGCAGAGCAGTCCCAGGGACCCGCCGGCCGCGAGGTCCTCGGCCCAGTCCTGGGTGAAAGGCCGCCCGCTCGGCGATAGCAGCAGCAGCGGACGGGCCGGCGCCGCCCGCTCCACGGCCCGGAACACCGGCTCGGGGGCGAGCACCATCCCGGCGCCCCCGCCGAAGGGGGCGTCATCTAGGGAGCGACGGGGGTCGTCGGCCCCGGCCCGCAGGTCGTGGACCGTCAGGTCGAGCAGGCCGCCACGGCGAGCCCTGCCGATCAGGCTGGCGTCCAGCCAGGGAGCCACCAGTTCCGGGAACATGGTCAGGATGTCGACGCGCAACCCGGTCCCGCCCCTACAGGTCGAGCAGGCCGGCCGGCGGGTCGACGACCACCTCGCCGGGCCGGTGGCCGACGACGAAGCGCAGTGGGACCAGCCCGCCGTCGTCGAGCACGAGCAAGTCGCTGGCCGGGTTGGCCTCGACCGCCACCACCGTGCCGAGCGGTGCACCGTCGATGGCGCTCACCGCAGAGCCGATCAGCTCGTGGACCCACAGTGCCTCGGGGTCGGTGATCGGTTCACCGCAGAGCGCCGCGCCGCGCAACGACTCGGCGCCCTCCCGGTCGCTCAGCCCCTCGAATGCGACCAGGTAGCGCTGCCGCCCGCCCGACGCCGCCATCGGGCCGGCGATGCAGACCACCAAGCGCCGGCCAGA
>JAJZWW010000233.1 GCA_021846485.1 Actinomycetes bacterium | reverse complement strand
CCCGGTTCAGCGACGAGGAAGTGGTGGCGCTCACCCTCTCGGTCGTCGCCATCAACGGCTGGAACCGTTTCGCGGTGGGCTTGCGCTCCCCGGTCGGCAGCTATGAGCATCCAGGTGAGCGTCGTTGACGACTCGCGCCACGGGGGGTCTTTCCAGGCCGGGCCCGTCGGGTCGCCTGCCGCGCCAGGCGGTGCCCGGAGTCGAGCACCGACGGCAAGAGACCGCGAGCAACGAGGAAGATGACCGGCACTCTGGCTCCAGGGTGCTGTCGGTGAACGTGGGCCGCCCGAGGCAGGCGGGCTGGCACGGCCGCACGGTGCGCTCGTCGATCTGGAAGTCGCCCATCGTCGGCCCTGTCCGGGCCCGAGGAGTGAACCTCGTCGGCGACGCGCAAGTTGACCGCAAGGCCCACGGTGGCCCGGACAAAGCCGTCTATGCGTACGCCGCGGAGGACCTCGAGTGGTGGAACGGACAGCTCGGCTTGGAGCTCGGCGTGGGGGGCGTGGGCGAGAACCTCACGATCACGGGTCTTGACCTCTCCGAGGCGGTTGTCGGGGAGTGCTGGCAAGTGGGAAGCGTCCAGCTTCAGGTCACCCAGCCGCGTATCCCCTGTTACAAGCTCGGTATCCGCGTCGGAGACGACCAGTTCCCACGGCGTTTCGCCGAGGCTCGCCGTCACGGCGTCTATCTGCGGATCCTCACCGAAGGCGAGCTCCAGGCCGGTGACGAGGTCCACGTCGTCCACCGGCCATCGCACGGGCTCCGTGCGGTCGACGTGGCTCACATCTTCTACGACCAGCACCAGCGCGCCCGTGATCTTCTCTGCGTGCCGGAGCTCGCTGCGTCGTGGCACCGCTGGGCACGTCGGATCCTGGACGCGGCTTCGCACGAGGACATAGAGGACGCGGGCCAGCGTCTATCACCTCGCTGATATCACCAGGCCATCGCTGGACCTCAGCGGGGCGGCGGGGCCAGCGCCTCCGGCGGGCGCGTCGGCACGGTCGGGTCGTCCCGCCCGTACGTCGGGGTTGTCGGCTGTCGCCCAGTGCTCGGGAGCAGGCGCGACGCGTGCAACGCGGCGGTGACCGTCCAGAGAGCGAGCGTGACGACATCCGTCGGCCAGAGGCCGCCACCCGCGGAGAGCGCCCGCGCGAGCCCTGCTGCGGCCAGCCCGCCGCAGCCCGCCGCGATCCACCACAGCACCCTGCGGCTATCCCCGAGACCCCGGCGGGCGACGGCGATCGCGGACCCCAGAACCGCGGCCCAGTACCCGGTCGTGCCAACTCCGGCGGCCACGAGCGCAACCCAGCACAGCAGGTCCGCCAGCACGCCGGCTGCATCGGTGGCATAGGCCCCGGCGGCAATGCCGGCTCCGAGGAGGGCGGCGGGGGCGAGGAACCAGCCCCCGTCGAGGGCACCGGACCGGCCTGGGCGCGAGACCGACACGGAGAAGCGGGCGACGAACAACGCGGCGCTCAGTCATGCCAGGGCCCGAGGCCGATACCGAGGGCAAAGGCGGGTCCTGGCTACGCGCTGAGGCCACTCGCGACAACCGTCAGGCCCAGGGACACGGTGAGCACCCCGGCGTGCTCACCGGGTGGTCCGATCCTCGTCCAGGCCCACAGCGGGAGTCGAAGCTCGCGACGATGGCGAATGACGCCTCGTCCAGCGATCCATCCGGCCGCGACCACCGCCAGCCACAGCAACGGGCGCGTGGCGCCGGGGAGGCCATAGGCTCCGGCCAGCTGCGCAGCGCCCCCCGTCGCCATCACTGCCCCGTAGGGAAGCCCGTGGCGCAATGCCTGTTGCGTCACTTGATGTCGCGACTCGCCCGCCTGCAGCCCGACGAATGAGGTCACCGATCACCCCCTACGGCAGGGGCCGGCACCTCGCCCGGAACGAAGCTGTCGAGCTCGAAACGGAGATGCCCCTCGGTCGGGGACTGGATTGGCAGGAACGCGGCCTCCCGTACTCGCCGTGCGGTCGGGCTCGACGCCCGGTACCCACGTCCACCCGCTACCCGAAGCTCGACGTCGACCGCCTGCTGCGCCATCTTCGCTACCTCCAGACGGTGCGTCACCACCGCCTGCGTCGGGCCCAGCTCCCCGATGAGCTGCTGGTGGCGGACGCTGAGCGTGTCGAGGAGCGCACGGAGGTGGTCGTGCTCGATCCTGAATAGCGTCCGAAGCGATTGCGAGCACTGCGCGTTTTCCGTCGGGGTCGGCGGCTCCCACCACCACGAGAAAGCCCTCGGCGAAGAGGTTGGACGCCCAACGCGCTGCGCCGTCGATGACGAGGGCTCCCCCGTCGTGGCGGAACCCGACGCCGAGATCAGCGAGGCCCACGAGGTGCTGCATCGCAGGTGCCATGGCCGTCGAGCCGATCCTCTCGGCCTGCTGCAAGCGTGGCACCTCGGCCCACAGCACGGCTGAGCTCGACAGCGACAGGTACTCGGCCACCACCGTGTGCGCCCACGTGCTGAACGCCGAGGCGAGACAGTGGCGAGCGACGCGCTCGATGACGGCACAGCTGACAGCAAGGTCCGGGTGGGCGAGCAGGCCGTGGTCAGCGAGGCGCCGTAGCCCGTCGAGGACATCCGCGGTGCCTCGATCGACCGCCTCGGCGCGCTCGGCGAAGTACGCATCGAGGCCGTCGGGAAGGGTGCCGCTGTCCGCCGTCATCTCGACAGTCACGGCTGGGGCGACGCCACCGTGGCGTCGGAAGGAGGGGCGAGACGATGGAGGCGGTCGATCCGCGTGGAGACGACCGCTCGGGCTCGCACCACCGGCGCGTCATCGGGGGCGTCGTAGAGGCATAGGCACTTCCCCATGTCCTCGCGCACGTAGGTGCGCAAGAAGCTGACCTCGGGGACCTGGTCGTAGAGGGGAGCCTTCTCCTTCTTCCGGGCCAGGTACGTGTCCATGTCGAGACCAGCGGGGAAGTCCCACTCGACCAGATGGCTCGCCCGGCCGCCAGCCCGTGCACGCACCTCGTCGAGGGTTGCGCCGACCAGTCGCACCGCTGCCGGCTTGCTCTGGGAGGCACCGATGCCGGCGATGGCGGCGGTGAGGCGGGCGGGTCGACGCCTTCAGCGACGAAGAAGATCCGGGCGAGGTCCTGGCTCACCTGCACCTCGACCACTCGGCCTCCTGCCGTGATTGCCGCAGGACTGAGCCGTTCGACAAGGGCCGCGACGAGGCTTCGCTCGTCGGTGCCGGTGGTGATCTCCGTCAGGTGCACGGCCATGGTCCACTCCTCGAAGTTCCAATAGATGACCGAAATAGTCATGTTTAGCATTACCAGCCCTGGAGCGATCGTGCAAGCGAGTGGATCAGTGGCCTGGTGCCGGTACGGCGGACACCTCTCGACGTGGCGTGACGTCAGCGCGAGATCGTGATGGCGGCCAGGACGACGACACCGAGGGTGTCGGCAGCCATCAGAAGGCACAGTGCGGTCGCGACGTGCCGGCCTCGGCGCACCGCAGCTCGGGCGACGGGGTCGGCGGGTGTGTTCATGGACCTCCCGCGCAGGGTCCCCATGGCCCGAGCCTGTGCCATCCCTGCCGCCGACGCCAGCACGAGGAGCCCCGCCAGTGCGACGGTTGCATCGATCGTGGCCGACCAGGTGGACGGCGGCCAGGCCATGGCGAGCCCCACCCCGATGGCGACGAGGAGTGCGGCCGTGCCGACGACCGCGTACCGGCGCCCGAGGGCACGGAAGAAGGTGACCTGAGCGGGCCCATCGAGCGTGGCGCCCCCCGTCTGCGCGACCACCGCCAGGCACACGAGGCTGCCCACCCAGATGGAGGCGGCCAGCAGCTCCAGCGTCACCAACACCGGGTTCGTCTCCACCTCGTCCCCTCCGCTCGATCCGATTCCGACGGGCTCGCACCTCCGTCTGTTGTTCTACCAAAGACTAGAGATAGACTCGACTGTGAGAACCCGTTCGGAGAAGGAAGAAGGAGCGCACCATGACGAGCACCGACACCGCTGCCGACGCCAGCGCCTTGCAGGCGATGCTGGCCCATCACGCAGCGCTGGCCGATGGGGTGGCCCGGCGCGTCGCCGCGTTGCAGGCCCCCGCCGGGAACCATGGCGGCTGCGAGACGCCAGCAGCCGAGCTCGTCGCCTACCTAGCGCAGGAGGTCCTTCCCCACGCGATGGCCGAGGAGCACACGCTGTACCAGGCTGCCGCGGGGAAAACAGATCTCGCCGAGACGGTGGCAGGGATGGTCGATGAGCACCGCAGGCTCACGGCGATGGCGGAGCGACTGGCAACGGCCGATGACGAGACTGCGGCGTCGCAGGCGGCCGAGGCGATCGGCACGCTCTTTGCCGGGCACGTGGCCAAGGAGAACGAGCTGATCCTGCCTCCGCTTGCCGCCGACCCCGACGTGGACGTGCCCGGGCTGCTGGTCCAGATGCACCGTCTCACCGAGGCCGCGCAGGACGAGACACCAGTCGCCGACGAGCTGGGAGCCCCCGACACCGAGGCCTCCCTCATCCGCCTGCTGCTCGGCGCCGCCACCCAGCTTGCTGACGCCGGGCGGGGCGACGGCGCGTGCAGGCTGGCCGCCGAGGCTTGGGTGGCCGTCCGACTGGCGCGTCCCGAGCTCGCCGTGCGGGTCACCGCGGCGCTGCACCGGCTGGTGCGCTCGGCGACGTCGGAGCCGGTGACGCTGTCGACGGTACGGAAGGAGCCGGGCGGGACAGGGGCTGCCGTGCTCGACGTGCGGGCGCTCGCCCCGGCCCAGCGCCACGAGAAGATCTTCGCCACCTACGGCGCCCTCGGCCCTGGAACGGCGTTCATCTTGGTGAACGACCACGACCCGAAGCCCCTTCGCTACCAGTTCGAGGCCGAACATCAAGGTGAGTTCACCTGGGACGTGCTCGAGGCGGGGCCCACCGTGTGGCAGGTGCGCATCGGCCGGCCGGCCGGCCAGGTCGCCGGGGAGGGGTCGGCGGTCCCGGCCGGTACCCCGACAGGGGTTGAGCCCGAGCTGGACGTGCGGCGCTTCCCCCACGGTCAGCGCCACGACGTGATCTTCACCACCTTCGACGCGCTAGTCGAAGGCGCCGGCTTCATCCTGGTGAACGACCACGACCCGAAGCCTCTCCGCTACCAGTTCGAGGCCGAACATCAAGGTGAGTTCAGCTGGGACTACCTCGAGGCGGGCCCGACGGTGTGGCGGGTGCGGATCGGCCGGCCGGCCGGGGTCCGACCATGAGCTCGGCGCGGGCCGAGCTGGCGGAGCTGGCGAGCCGGGAGTATGCGTACGGTTTTTCGACCGACCTCGACACCGACTTCGCGCCGAGAGGTCTCTCCGAGGACGTCATCCGGTTGATCTCGGCCAAGAAGGGCGAGCCGGACTGGCTGTTGGAGTGGAGGCTCGGCGCCTACCGCCATTGGCGCACCATGGCCGAGCCGACCTGGCCGAACGTCACCTACCCGCCTATCGACCACGGCGACATCATCTACTACGCCGCTCCCAAGAAGAAGGCCGCGCTCTCGAGCCTCGACGAGGTGGACCCCGAGTTGCGGACCATGTTCGACAAGCTCGGCATCTCCTTGGCCGAGCAG
>JAJZWW010000232.1 GCA_021846485.1 Actinomycetes bacterium | reverse complement strand
CGTCGTCTTGCACGACCCGCCCTATGGCACCGAACGCTCCTACAACGGGCTTCGCCTCGCCGGATCCCTGGCGCGGCGCGACGGCGTCGAGGTGCGCGTCTTCCTCTTCGGCGACGCGGTCGGCTGCGCACTCAACAACCACAAGGTCCCTGACGGCTACTACCACCTCGACCGCATGGCGACCGCCGTCGTCCGCCACGGCGGGGAGATCGGCTGCTGTGGGACCTGCATGGACGCCCGGGGCTTCACCGACGAGCTGCTCGTCCAAGGCGCGTGTCGCTCCACCTTGGAGGAGGCAACCGACTGGACGATCTGGGCCGACAAGGTGGTGAGCTTCTGATGAGCCCACTCCAGATGGGCCCGGTGCGTATCGTCATCGTCGGCGGCTCCTTCGGGGGGCTCACCACCGCCTACGAGCTCCGTCGGCTCCTCACCCCCGAGCGCGCCAAGATCACCCTTCTCGCCAGGGACGACCAGTTTCGCTTCGTCCCGTCCTTCCCCTGGGTGGCGACCGGGCGGCGGCGCCTCGAGCAGATCTCCTTCCCCCTCGAAGACCCCCTCACCGCAAAGCAGATCGCCTTCAAAAACGAGACGGTCACCCACGTCGACACGACCGCCAAGGTCGTCACGACCGACGCCGCCGAGCACCCCTACGACTTCTTGGTCATCGCCACCGGGCACCGCAGCGCCAATGAAGCCGTGCCGGGGCTCGGCTCCTTCGACGGGCCCGGCCACTCGCCGATGTCGGCGCCCGAGACCGAAGAGCTCGCCGGCGCGATCAGGCGCCTCCTCGCAGACCCGGGCCCCGTCGTCGTCGGCGCGGCGCCCGGAGCGAGCTGCATCGGCCCGGTCTACGAGCTCGCCTTCGGTCTCGACCACCTGCTCCGGCAGCGAAAGCTCCGCCACCAGGTCCCGATGACCGTCCTCACCCCCGAGCCGTTCCTCGGTCACATGGGCATGGGCGGAGCCGGCACGATCCGCCAGCTCCTCGAAGCAGCCCTCGAAGAGCGCGACATCGCGTATCGCACGAGCGTCGCGATCACGAAGATCACCGAAGACGCTGTCGATGCCGTCGACGCGGCCCCGACGCCATCTGTCTGCTCGATCGTCATCCCACCACTAGCCGGCGTCGAAGCGGTCGCCGCGAGCGAAGGACTCTCCAACCCGAAGGGCTTCGTCCCCGTCGATGACCACTACCGCCACCAGAGCGCCGACGGCGTCTACGCCGTCGGGGTCGCCGTCGCCCTCCCTCCGGCCGGCGAGACCCCCGTGCCGGTCAACTTCCCGAAGACCGGCCACATGACCGAACAGATGGCCAGCATCGCCGCCAGGGACCTCGCCGCGCGCATCGACGGACGAGAAGCAGGCACCGCCGAGCTCTCCGCTCGCTGCGTGCTCGACATGGGCGACCGGGGCGCCTACATGGCCGTCGACCCCGTCCGCCCGCCGCGAAACCGCATCCCGAGAGTGTCCGAGGGACGGCGCTGGCTCTACGCGAAGGAGGCCTTCGAGCGCGCCTACCTCGCCGCTGCCCGCCGGGGACGCCACCTGCCCACCACCATCGGGTGGTGAGCGTGATGGAGCGCTCCGCTGCCAGCCTGCCCGATGTCGCAGAGCTGCTCGTCGTCTGTGCCCACCCAGACGACGAGTCCTTCGGCCTCGGCGGCGTGCTCGGGGCCTTCGTGGACCGAGGGACTCAGGTGCGCGTGCTGTGCTTCACCCACGGGGAAGCCTCCACCCTCGGGGAGGACGCTGCGCTCGGCGAGCGTCGAGCAGCAGAGCTGGACGCTGCCGCCCGTGCCCTCGGCGTGCAGGAGGCCACGCTGCACGCGTATCCCGACGGGCGCCTCGCCGCAGTGGCGCTCGACGAGCTGGTGGCACGCATCGCCGAGCAGGCTGGCGACGCCGATCTCCTGCTTGCCTTCGACGCGGGCGGGATCACCGGCCATCCCGACCACATCCGCGCCACCGAGGCCGCCCTCGCGTTCGGGACCGACCGGCGCCTCCCCGTACTCGGCTGGGCGCTACCCGAGGAAGTGGCCGCCCAGCTCAACGCCGAGCTCGGCACCAGCTTCGCCGGGCGGCGACCCGACGAGCTCGACCTCACCGTCGCGGTGGACCGAGACCGCCAGCAAGCGGCGATCGCCTGTCACGCCAGCCAGTCCACTGACAACCCCGTGCTGTGGCGACGCCTCGAGCTCCTCGGCAGCACCGAGAACCTGCGGTGGCTGCTCCCTCCACCGCGGGCTCGGGTGGCGTGAGCGCAGTCGACGCGAGCGAATCCCGCCGCTCGAGATCGGCCATGTCGCCGAGAACTTCTCGCACCTCGGTGACGGAGTGCCCGGTCGCAGCCACCAGGTCGTCGATGCTCACCGGGCCGCCACTCGCCAGCATCTGCCGAAGCGGCGGCCTGTACAGCCAGGGCTCTGCCCGGGTACCTGTACCGTCGTCGACTGGCCGCCCATGAGGTCCCATCCCTCCTCCTCATCCATGATGACGCGCCATCATTGGGACTAACATTCGGATATCCAGATTCCTTACCGGGAGGTGCTGTGGGCGGCGAACTGACAATCAGGAGATCGAGCGAAACGACCTTCGCCGGTCCCGTCCCCCAGGACGAGCACGGTGCCGACCCCTGCCGTCGGCAGGTCCCCATACCCATGGATCAAGGCCCGAATCGGACGACTCCGGGGAGCGCCCTCGCCGGAGAGCCCTCCACCGACGCCGTCGCAGGCTTGATGCCGTGAGCACCCCAGCTGCCAGTTCGATCCGGGTGACGCAGATGCTCCTGCCACCGGTGCCTCACGACCCAGCGGGACGCGATCTCCTCGCTCGCTTCTACCGTGCCCTCGGCGACCCGACCCGCTTGGCCCTCCTCGCCTTCTGCGCCGAGGAGGAACGCACCGGCAACGAGTGCGTCGCGCACGCGGGGCTCTCCCAAGGGCGCGTCTCGGCACACCTCGGCTGTCTCGTGAGCTGCGGTCTGCTCGAGCTGCGCCGGGCCGGGCGCTTCGCCCACTACCAGGTGACCGACCCCAGGGTGGCAGATCTGGTCCGGCTCGGGGCCTCGATGGTCGCAGAGCACGCCGCGGGGGTCGCCGCGTGCGCGCGGGTCGCATCGGCTCCGTGAGCAGCCGACGCCTGCTCGCACGCGAACAATCAGGCGTTGACGCACATTTCGCCTTGCCTTCTCCGTCCGACGACACGTCGGGATCCCACGACCCCAACCGGGTCGGGCCGCCGCCCACCTGGGCGTCTGCCTCGGAGGCGGTAAGGGTTTGCCTGCACCGTCCCAACCGCAGGCGGGTCGCCCTGATCGCCTTGGTGGTGGGCAGCCTTCTTGTCGGCATCAACCAGGGCGGGACGCTCGCGTCCGGACATCTGTGGTGGATCGTGTGGGTGCGGGTGGCCCTCGACTACCTCATCCCCGCATGCGTCTCGACGATGGGTGTGCTCGCGGGCTCCCGGCGCGCGGGCGGCGCGTCCTGAGACTCTGGGGGCGCGCGGTAGGTCAGTGTGACCGGCGCCGGGTTCGAAGGATCGGCCTCGAGTGCCCGTTTCGCCATCTCCGCGATCTCGGTGGCTCCCAGCTGCGCCGGGTCGTAGCCGACGGCGAGCGCCTCTGCACCGGCATCGTCGATCGACACGACGCCACGGGCCGACCCGAGCACTTCGCGAACCCGTCTTCGACAGCCGTCGCAGCGAAAGCGCGCACCGCGGAGGGCGACCTCACCCGACATGCCTGCCTCGACATGGAGGACACCGCCGCTCGTGGGCATCGAAGTCCTGTCCGTTCCCATCTTCAGATGCCGCACGGCGTGTCGACGCCGCCCACCCGGTTGTCGCCGACGAACTGCCAGGGGGCGTACTGGTCGGCTTGAAGGGTGCCCAGGCCGGAGCGCTGTCCCGAGGCTCCCGGCGCCCTGCGGGCGAGACCGGCTCGGTCGAAGGGCCGCACCCACGACGACACGTAGTGAAGCGTGCGTCCCCCCGGGTATGCCAGCTCCAAGGTGAGGCGAGCCCGGCACCCGCTGATCGAGACTCGCTCGACGGTGGCGCTCGTGTAGAGCGCTTCGGGATCGGTCCCATTGGCGAGGTCTCGGGTGAACATAGCGACGACGTGGGACTGGGCTGAGACGACCGCATCGAGGGGCGCGACCGAACCGGTGGCGTACACGTCGAGCACCGCGGAGGAGAAGTTGGCATAGTCGTCCACGACAGACCACTGCTCGGCGCTGAGCGAGTGCGGTGAGGTGAAGCGGACCCAGTGGCCGGCAACGTACTCCTCCATCGACGTCGACTCGGCAGATGAAGCCGTCGCCTCGGCGGCTGGGCCTGCTACTCGTGCGGAGGCCGAGGGTCCCGACGCGGTGATCCCCCACGCCGCCCCGACCCCGACGAGCGCTGCCAGCGCCATGACAAGCAACGCGTTCGCCCGAAGCCAGGTCCGCCGCGAGGGTGGTCCTTCCACGGGCTCCATGCCCCTCGCGCTACCACTGCATCCACGAATATGTCAGAGCAGCCGCGAGGCTCACTGAGCCCCGCTCACGGGTTCGCCCAGGTGACCGTCGGTCTTCGCTCAGCAGCACAGCTGCACGGCGGCCGTAGTCTGGGCGTGGGTGCCGAGCTGCTTCGCCGCGGCGAGCAGGGCTCCCATCGTCGAGTCCGGCACGCTGCTGCGGTAGCGGATGTGCCCTCTTGGCCCGATCAGCACGTATTGATCGGGGATGCCGGCGGGGTCATAGGCGAGGCTGAGCGACTTCGATGCCATCCCCCACTCCCAGCCCGGACGCGTGGCGGACTTGTTCGAGGCCGCATCCGGCCCGAAGGAGAGCGCGTCCTGTCCAAAGGTGAGCAGCTCTCCCACCCCCTTCTTCCCCGGGGCGAAGTCGCCATAGAGGCCCAAGGTGAGCACACGGAGCCCCGTAGCACGCAGCTGGTCGAAGTGCGCGGCGACCGCCGGGATGCTCGCCGCGCAGCTCGCGCAGCCCCCGGCCACGAACCACACCATGGTCGGCGTTCCCCGAAGTGAGGCGATCGTGGCGGTCGTCCCGGCAGGAGTCGTGAAGCTGCCGTTGGGTGCCGGTGTCGCCGATGTCGAGGTCGACCCCGACGCGGACGCGGCGTGGTGCTCGGAGGCCCCAGACTGGACTTTGGCGCTCGCTGCCTGGCTCGAGCTGCTCGCGAGCGCGTAGGCGCCGATGCCGGCGACGAGGGCGAGGGCGCCTGCCGCCAGGCCCAACCGCCGGCGCCGGCGAGGTTCGACCGCGCGTTCATGCGCGCCGTGGCCGCTCATGCGAGCGCCTTTGCGGCACTGAGCAGCTGGGGCATGGTCGATCCCGGCGAGCTGTTCACGTAGGTGATCTTCCCCTGGGCGTTGACCAGGTAGTAGAGGTCCAAGTAGGCCTTTGGGTTATAGGTGTGGGTGAGGGCCGAAGACGCCTCGCCGAAGGTCCAGTCCGGGTTCGAAAAGGCGCTGCCCGCTAGGGTCTTCCCGAAGGTTTCCATGGAGGGGCCGGACTGGCCCAAGTCGGCGTAGTTCTCGACTTGGACAACCCGCACGCCGTCCGAGGCATGGGTGGCGTTGTTCTGGGCCATCGCC
>JAJZWW010000231.1 GCA_021846485.1 Actinomycetes bacterium | reverse complement strand
GGTCGAGCGCTACCCGATCGTCTCGGTCGAGGACGGCATGGCCGAGGACGACTGGGAAGGCTGGGCCGCGCAGCGCGAAGCGCTCGGCGACCGGGTCCAGCTGGTCGGCGACGACGTCTTCGTGACCAACCCGGTGCGGCTCCGGCGGGGCATCGACGCGGGGATCGCCAACGCGGTGCTGGTGAAGGTCAACCAGATCGGCACCCTGACCGAGACGCTCGAGACGATCGACCTGGCCACTCGTCACGGGTGGGCTTCGGTGATCTCCCACCGCTCGGGCGAGACCGAGGACACCACGATCGCCGACCTGGCGGTGGCGACCAACTGCGGCCAGATCAAGACCGGCGCCCCGGCCCGCTCCGACAGGGTGGCCAAGTACAACCAGCTGCTGCGGATCGAGGAGCTGCTCGGCGACGCGGCCCGCTTCGCCGGCAGGGCGGCCTTCGGGTCGTTCGGCCGGGGGGGGGCGGCCGGCGCATGAGGCGCGCCGTGTGGCTGCTGGCCGTGTCGGTGGTGACCGTGGGGGCCCTCTTGCTGTTCGTCCTCCCGACGCGCACGCTGGTCGACCAGCGCCACGAGATCGCCACGATCCACCGTCAGATCGCCGCCCTGGACGCCGAGAACGCCGCCCTGCGCGCCCGGGCGACCGCCCTCCAACAGCCCGCTGGGATCGAGCGCATCGCCCACCGGGAGCTCGGCCTGGTGATGCCCGGCCAGAAGGCCTACGCGGTCGCACCGAGCGCCTCGGGTGCCGTGGCCCAGACCGGCGAGGGCTCCCTCTCGCAGACCGGCCTGGGAACGTCCAGCGCGAGCCCACCGGCCCGGGTGGGGGCGTCGGGCTCACCGTCGCGCCGGGGGGCGCGCCACCCCTGGTGGCGGGCGTTGGAGCTGTGGCGGGACTTCTGACTGAAGCTGACCGGGGGCGCCGGCTGAAGCTGACCGGGGACGCCGGGCCGGCGCCGGCCCGGTTGCCGGCGTGGGACGTTGGGCGCGCCGTCCGCATAGTGTCGAGCAGGTGAGCATCCTCGGCAACCGGGTCCTGCGAGTGGAGGACCCCAAGTTCTTGACCACCGGCGGCGTCTACGGAGACGACCTCCCCTTCGAGGGGGCCGCCTGGGTGACCTTCGTGCGCTCCACCGCGGCCCACGCCCGCATCGCCGAGCTGGACACCACCGCAGCGGCCTCGATGCCGGGCGTCGTGGCGGTCTGCACCGGTGAGGACCTCGACCTGGCGGAGATACCCGCCGGAGCGCCGGTGCCCGACGCCCTGGCCCGGCCGGCGCTCGCCCGAGGGACCGTGCGCTTCGTCGGCGAGATGGTCGCCGCGGTGCTCACCGAGCGGAGGGAGCAGGGCGAGGACGCCGCCGAGGCGGTCTTCGTCGACTACGAGCCGCTGCCGGCGGTGGTCGACCCGGAGGAGGCCGTCCGGGGCGAGACGCTGCTGTTCCCCGGGCACGGGACCAACGTCGCGCTGTCGATCGACGGGCCCGCCGACGAGTCGATCTTCGCCGACTGTGAGGTGATCGTCACCCGGCGCCTCGTCAACCAGCGGCTGGCGCCCTGCCCGCTCGAGGTGCGCACCGCCGCCGCCAGCTGGGCCGACGACGGCAGGCTCACCCTGTCGGCGAGCAACCAGCACCCCCACGGGGCACGAGACGCCCTGTGCGCCTTGTACCACCTCGACCCCGGCCAGGTCCGGGTGGTGGTCCCCGACGTCGGAGGGGGCTTCGGCGCCAAGATCGGGCTGTACCCCGAGGAGCTGGTGCTGCCCTGGCTGGCCCGCCGGGCGGGTCGGCCGGTGCGCTGGACGGAGAGCCGCTCGGAGAGCATGCTCAGCCTCGGGCACGGACGGGGCCAGTGCCAGCAGGTGAAGATCGGCGGCCGGCGGGACGGCACGGTCCTCGCCTACCGCCTGGAGGTCCTCCAGGACGCCGGCGCCTACCCGTCGATCGGGGCGTTCCTGCCGTTCCTCACCAAGCTCATGACCAGCGGGACCTACCGCATCCCGCGGGTCGAGTTCTCCGCCCGGGCCGTGGTCACCAACACCAACCCGATCGTCGCCTACCGCGGCGCCGGGAGGCCCGAGGCGACCGCGGCGATCGAGCGGGCGATGGACCTCTTCGCCGCCGAGATCGGCGTCGACCCTGCCGAGGTCCGCCGGCGCAACCTGGTGCCCGCTGACGAGTTCCCCTACACCAACGGGACCGGCACGGTCTACGACTGCGGGGACTACGCCAGGGCTCTCGACCTGGCGCTGGAGGCGTCGGGGTACCAGGACCTTCGCTCGGAGCAGGCCCGCCGGCGGGCGGCCGGCGACCGGCGCCTGCTGGGCGTCGGGGTGTCCACCTACGTAGAGGTGACCAACAGCGACGGCGGGGGGGAGCTCGCCGCGGTCGAGGTGCTGCCGAGCGGCCGGGCGAAGGTCTACACCGGCACCTCCCCCCACGGGCAGGGCCACGCCACCGCCTGGGCGATGATCGCCTCCGAGCAGCTCGGCATCCCCGTCGAGGACATCGAGCTGGTGGCCAACGACACCGACCTGGTGGCGAGCGGGGGCGGCACGATGGGATCCCGCTCGTTGCAGACCGGCGGCCTGGCGGTCCACGAGGCCGCCGTCGACCTGGTGGAGCAGGCCCGCAAGCTGGCCGCCGAGGCGCTGGAGGCCTCGCCCGCCGACGTGGTCCTCGACAAGCTCGCCGGTAGGTTCCACGTCGCCGGGACCCCGTCGGTGTCCCGCTCGTGGCGCGAGCTGGCCACCGAAGCCGCAGCCACCGGGGGGCTGCGCACCGAGCGGAGCTCCTCGCCGCCGGGGCCCACCTTTCCCTTCGGCGCGCACGTCGCGGTGGTCGAGGTGGACGCGGAGACCGGCGCGGTGCGCCTGGAGCGGATGGTCGCCGTCGACGACGCAGGCACGATCGTCAACCCGCTGCTCGCCGAGGGCCAGCGCCACGGGGGTCTCGCCCAGGGGGCCGCCCAGGCGTTGCTCGAGGAGTTCCGCTACGACCCCGACGGGAACCCGGTCACCGCCAACCTCGCCGACTACCCGATGATCTCCGCCACCGAACTGCCGAGCTTCGAACTGGTCCCGATGGTCACCCCCACTCCCCGCAACGCGCTCGGGGCCAAGGGCATCGGCGAGTCCGGGACGATCGGCTCGACCCCTGCGGTGCAAAGCGCGGTGGTGGACGCCCTCGCCCACCTCGGGGTGCGCCACCTCGACATGCCGGCCGCCCCCGAGAGGGTGTGGCGGGCGCTGGAAGAGGCGGCCGATCGCTAGCAGGTTCGCCCGGCCCTCTCGCGGCATTCGCTTCCCGGACCTCGTAGCCTCGCAGCCACGAGGTCGGCCAGCCCGAATGGGTACGACTGCGCCCGGCCGAGTAGAACTCGGAGCACCACTCGACAGAAGGGGGAAGCATGGAAGTCTCCATGACCGTGAACGGCTCGCCGAGGACCGACTCGGTCGAGCCGCGGCTGCTGCTCGTGCACTACCTGCGGGACGTGGCCGGCCTCACCGGCACCAACATCGGCTGCGACACGTCCTCGTGCGGCGCCTGCACGGTGCTCGTCGACGGCGAGTCGGTCAAGTCCTGCACGATGCTGGCCGCCCAGGCGGACGGCGCCGAGGTCACCACCATCGAGGGGCTGGCCGACGGGGATCGCATGCACCCGATGCAGGAGGCGTTCCGGGAGCACCACGGGCTGCAGTGCGGCTACTGCACCCCGGGCATGGTGCTGGCCGCGGTGTCGCTGCTGAAGGAGGTCCCCGACCCGACCGAGGCGCAGGTGCGCGAAGGCCTCGAGGGCAACCTGTGCCGCTGCACCGGCTACCACAACATCGTCCAGGCCGTGCTCGCCGCGGCCAAGGCCCCCGCCGGCGCGGGAGCGGGATCGTGACCGCCGTCGAGGCCCGCCCCGGGGACCGGGTCGTCGGGTCCCGGCTGCGCCGCCGCGAGGACCCGGCCCTGCTCACCGGCGAGTCCCGCTTCGTGGCCGACCTCCAGGTGCCCGGCACCCTGCACGCCGCCTTCGTGCGCTCGAGCGCCGCCCACGCCCGCATTGCCCGGGTCGACCTGGCTGCCGCCGCCGCGATGCCCGGGGTGGTCGCCGCGTTCACCGGCACAGACCTGCAGGGCGAGTGGGCCCCGCTGCCGTGCGCGTGGCCGGTCACCGCCGACATGAAGAACCCGTCCCACCTGCCGTTGGCCGTCGGCACGGTCAACTACGTCGGCGACGCGGTCGCCGTCGTGGTGGCCACCAGCGAGTACGTCGCCCGCGACGCCGCCGACGCCGTGGTCGTCGACTACGAGCCCCTGCCCGCCGCCGTCGACCTGGAGGACGCCGCCGCCGACCGGGTCGTGGTCCACGAGCAGCTCGGCACCAACATCAGCTACAACTGGGAGCTCACCCCCGACGAGGCCGCGGTCGACGCGGCCTTCGCCGCCGCCGCGCACCGGGTCTCCGGCCGCTACGTCCAGCAGCGCCTGATCCCGGCCGCGATGGAGCCGAGGGGGGTGCTGGTCGTGCCGCAGCCCTTCGGCGGTGACTACACCGTGTACTCGGCCACCCAGATCCCCCACATCTTGAAGGTGATGCTGGCCCTCACCGCGGGGATCGACGAGACCCACCTGCGGGTCGTCGCCCCGTCGGTCGGCGGCGGCTTCGGCTCCAAGCTCAACGTCTACGCCGAGGAGGTCGCCGCCTTGGTCCTCGCCCGCAAGCTGCGGGCCCCGGTCCGCTGGGTCGAGGAGCGCAGCGAGGGGGCCCAGTCGACCATCCAGGGACGCGGCCAGGTCCAGTACATCGACCTGGCGGCCGATGCCGACGGCAAGCTGACCGCGGTGCGGGTCCGGCTGGTCGCCGACATGGGCGCCTACCTCCAGCTGGTCACCCCGGGGATCCCGCTGCTCGGGGCGTTCCTCTACTCCGGGGTCTACGACGTGCCGGCGTACTCGTTCCGCTGCACGGGCGTGTTCACCAACAAGACCCCGACCGACGCCTACCGGGGCGCCGGCCGGCCGGAAGCCACCTACGCGATCGAGCGGGCGATGGACGCCCTGGCGGCCGAGGTCGGGGTGGACCCGACCGAGATCCGCCGGCGCAACTTCATCGCCCCCGAGGCTTTCCCCTACAGCTCGGTCGCCGGCCTGGTCTACGACAGCGGCAACTTCGTCGGGGCCCTCGACAAGTGCCGCTCCCTGGTCGGCTACGACCAGCTCCGGGCGGAGCAGTCCCGCCGCCGGGCGGGAGGCGAAAAGGTCCAGCTCGGGATCGGGGTGTCCTCGTACTTCGAGATGTGCGGGCTGGCCCCCTCCCGGGTGCTGGCGTCGCTCAACTACAGCGCCGGGGGGTGGGAGGCGGCGACGGTGAGGGTGCTGCCCACCGGCAAGGTGCAGGTCGTGACCGGGACCGCCCCGCACGGCCAGGGGCACGAGACGTCCTGGGCGATGATCGTCGCCGACCGTCTGGGGCTGAGCCCCGACGACGTGGACGTGGCGCACTCCGACACCGCCATCGCTCCCTACGGCATGGACACCTACGGCTCCCGGTCGCTGGCGGTGGGCGGCACCGCCGTCTACCTGGCCACCGGGAAGGTGCTCGACAAGGCCCGGGCCCTCGCCGCGCACCACCTGGAGG
>JAJZWW010000230.1 GCA_021846485.1 Actinomycetes bacterium | reverse complement strand
CGATCCACAGCCATGCAGCCCTTCCCCCCGCACCCCCCATCCCTGACTACCACTGCTGTCGTCCACTTCGTGGACAGGTCTAACACGGGGATCTGATCCACCCGGACCGGGCGCAGCACGCCCGGCTCGTGGCGTAGCCGAGGGCCCCGGGGTCCCCGGGGCACGGTTGCGTGGCGGGCCGGCGGCCGCCGACCCCGTCGCTAGCATCCCTGCATGGACCTCACCTACCCGCCCGAAGCCGAGGCCTTTCGGGCCGCGACCCGCGCCTGGCTCGAGGCCAACCTGCCGGAGGGCTGGGGGACCCCTTCGTTCGCCCCGGACGCCGAGGCGCGCGCCGCGTGGGCCGCGGAGTGGAACAAGAAGCTCTACGAGGGCGGCTGGATCTGCGCCTCCTGGCCCGAGGAGTACGGCGGCCGGGGCCTGTCGCTCATGGAATCGGTGGTCCTCAACGAGGAGTTCGCCCGGGTCGCCGCCCCGCTGCGGGCCGACTTCTTCGGCGACACCCTGGTCGGGCCGACCCTCTTGCAGTGGGGGACCGAGGACCAAAAGCGGCGCTTCCTCCCGGGGATCATGCGGGGCGAGACGACCTGGTGCCAGGGCTTCTCGGAGCCGGGCGCCGGCTCGGACCTGGCTTCGCTCGCCACCGCCGCGGTCCTCGACGGCGACGAGTGGCGCATCGACGGCCAGAAGGTCTGGACCACCCAGGCCCAGTATGCCGACTTCATCTTCCTCCTGGCCCGCACCAACCCGGAGGCGGAGAGACACGCCGGGATCTCCTACCTGCTGGTGCCGATGCACCAACCCGGCATCGAGGTCCGCCCGATAACCCAGGTGGACGGGTCGGCCGAGTTCAACGAGGTGTGGTTCGACGGGGCCCGCTGCCCGAAGGACAACGTGGTCGGCGGGGTCGACAACGGCTGGGCGGTGGCCATGACCACCCTCGGCTTCGAGCGGGGGACGAGCGCGACGACCGGGTTCCGCCGCTTCCGCCGTGAGCTCGACGAGGTGATCGGTGAGGCGAGGGACCGCGGCCGGCTCTCCGACCCGCTCGTGCGCCAGGACCTCGCCCGCGCCTGGTCGAAGGTGAAGATCATGGAGATCAACGGGTACCGGACGCTCACCGCCGCGCTGAACGGCTCCGAGGACCCCGGCGTGGCGGCGCTCGCCGGGACCAACAAGATGTTCTGGTCCGAGTACCACCAGTGGTTCACCGACCGGGCAGTGGACCTGCTCGGCGCCGAGGGCCAGGTGCTCACCGGCAGCCGCGCGGAGGAGTCCGATCCGGCGGCCGGGCGCCGCCGGGGCCGTCCGGGATACGCCCCGAGCGACCGGCAGGCCCAGTTCTTCTTCGCCCGCTCCGAGACGATCTGGGGGGGCACCTCCCAGATCCAGCGCAACATCGTCGGCGAGCGGCTCCTCGGTCTCCCCAAGGAACCCCGCCCGGGGCGCTGAGCCCCTGACCGGCCGACCCGACCGGGCGGCACCCGGTACCGGTTCAGGCGGTTCACGCGGTGAAGTCCACCCGCTCGGAGTGGCTGTAGACGCTGTAGGTGTCGCCCCTGACGAAGCCGGCGACGGTGACCCCGAGGCGCTCGGCGGCAGCGACCGCGAGGCTGGAGGGCGCCGACACGGCGGCGACCACCGCCAGGCCGGCCATGGCGGCCTTCTGCACGATCTCGAAGCTGACCCGGCCCGAGACCATGAGGATCGCCTCGCTGCCGGGCAAGGCGGCCTGCGGGGCGCCGCCGGCGGCGTCGAGAGCCCGGCGACCGACGACCTTGTCGACCGCGTTGTGCCGGCCGATGTCCTCTCGCGCCAGGTGCAGTTCCCCCCCGAGGTCGAACAACCCGGCGGCGTGGAGGCCACCGGTGCGGTCGAAGACCCGTTGCGCCTCGCGCAGGCGCGCCGGAAGGCCGGGGATGACCGAGGCGGGCACCGGCCCTGCTGCCGGCGGGAGCGGTGGGCAGGCGAGCTCCACCTGGTCGATGCCGGCCTTGCCGCACACCCCGCAGCTCGAGTTGGCGACGAAGGACCTCGCCACCGGCGCCCG
The DNA here is from genome assembly GCA_021846485.1 of Actinomycetes bacterium. Classification (GTDB taxonomy): domain Bacteria; phylum Actinomycetota; class Acidimicrobiia; order Acidimicrobiales; family Palsa-688; genus JAKAQB01. Next base: position 3,609 of record JAJZWW010000230.1, on the reverse strand, counting down.
CCACGGCACCCGGAGGGAGACCGTGACGGTGTTGAAGCGCTGCTCGGGGGCGGCGGCGTCGCAGTAGCCGACGGCGGCCACCTCCCCGGGGGAGGCGAGGCCCTCGCTGACGAGCAGCCCGACGGCCAGCTCGAAGTCATGGCCGGGGGTGCGCATCGTCACCGTCACCGGCACCGGCTCCTGGCCCGGTCCGGCGACGCGCACCTCGAGCGGCTCCTCGGTGGTCAGCCGGTCGGGCAGCTCGACGCTGCGGCCCGGCCGGACCTTCACCGCTCGCACGTCGGTCACCGCCCGCAGCGGGGAGGTCATGGCCGGGGTCCCGCGGCGACCCGGGCGAGGTCGTCGGGGGTGTCGAGGTCGTCGAGGGCTCCCGCCCCGCCGGCGGGTACCAGCCACTCCTCGGGCCCGGCGAGGTGGAGCGAGGTGGAGCCGGCCAGCTCCCGTACCGCCGAGCGGCCGGCGGCGACGAGCGCGCCGGCTCGGTCGAGGGCCTCCGGGGAGTAGCGGGCGCAGAGCCACTGCACCCGGGCGTCATGCACCGGCACGACGCTGCCGTCGGCGGGATGGCCGGCCAGCCAGGAGACCAGCCCGGGAGACAGGTGGGGCAGGTCGGTGGCGACCACGACGGCGGGTCCGGCGAAACCGGCCGCGCGGAAGGTGGCGGCACCGGTGGCGACTGCGGCCAACGGACCGGCTCCGGCCACGGCGTCGGGAACCGCTTCGAGCCCGCTCACCCCGGGACCGACCTCGAGCAACGGGCCGGTCAAGTCGGCCTCGAGGAGCACCGCGGCGGTCCGCTCCGCGAGGGTGCGGTCGCCGAGGCGGAGGGTCGCCTTGTCCCTGCCCATCCGCCGGCTGCCACCCCCGGTGAGCACCAGCGCGCCGACCTCCACGGCTCCATCATGCCCCCCGCCACGCCGCTCCCGGCGCCCGACCGGGCGGCGGGCACCGTGTCGGGTAGAACGACCCGGATGCAGCCGACCAGCACCGGGGGCCCGGCCATTGCTGGCCGCTACCGTCTCGGCTCCCGGTTGGGACGCGGCGGCATGGCCGACGTGTTCGACGCCTACGACGAGCGCCTCGCCCGCCCGGTGGCGGTCAAGCTGCTCCGCCCCGAGCTGTCCGCCGATCCGGGGATGCGCGCCCGCTTCGAGCGCGAAGCCCGCTCCGCCGCCCGCCTCAACCATCCCAACGTGGTGGCCGTGTACGACTCGGGTGAGGACGACGGCCGGGCCTACCTGGTCATGGAGCGTCTCCCGGGCGAGACGCTCGGCGACCGCATGCGCCTGCGCGACGTGGAGCCTGACTGGCTGAGAGGGGTGGCCGCCGACGTCCTCGACGCCCTCGGCGCGGCGCACGCCCGGGGCATAGTCCACCGCGACGTCAAGCCGGGCAACATCCTGCTCGACGCCGAGGGCCGGGCGAAGGTGGGCGACTTCGGGATCGCCAAAGCGTACCGGTCCCAGGGACCGGGCGACCCGACGGATCCCGCCGTGGCCGACCTCACGGCAGTGGGGATGCTCGTCGGCACCGTCGCCTACCTGGCGCCGGAGCAGATCGAGGGTGCCCCGGCGTCGCCGCAGTCGGACCTCTACAGCCTGGGGGTGGTGCTCTATGAGGCGCTCTCGGGGCGGAAGCCGTTCGTCGGCGACGATGCGATGGCCCAGGCCCGGGCCGTGGTGCAAGGCGGCGCCCCCGACATCGCCACCGTCCGCCCCGACGTGCCCGCGGACCTCGCCGAGGTGATCCGTCAGGCGATGAGCCGCCGGCCGGCGGACCGCTTCGCCTCCGCCCGCTCGATGCGCGCCGCGCTGCGCGACGGAGGCGGCACCGAGATCCGGCTGCTCCCCGGGGGCTCCGACGCCTCCCCGACGCCGCCGGTGGGCGGCCCGCTCCCCGGTCTCCCTCCGCCGCTCCCCCCGCCGGCGCCGCCCCCCACCGCGACGGCCGTCCTGCCCGGCGGTGCAGCGCCCTCGAAGCCACGCGGCCAGCGCCGCCGGCGGGGCCGCCAGGTCCTCCTCGGGGTCCTTGCAACCCTGGTGGTCGCCGCTGCGCTGGCGGCGATCGCCCTGGCCGGCCACGGAGGGGGCCTGCGGGCCGAGAACCGCTCCCGACCGACCCGGACCTCGTCGTCGACGACCGCTTCGTCGACGACGACCACGACCAGCCTCCCGCCCACGCAGTCCGCCCTGCTCGCCGAGGCCCGGTCGCTCGACGCCGTCGGGGGCCCCGGGCCGACCGAGCTCGCCTCGCTGCTCGAGGAGGTGGCGAGCACCCCGGTATCCGACCGGGCCACCCAGGCGACGACCAACGCAGCCCTCGCCCTGCAGCTGCTCTACGCCGGCTCGATCACCGACCAGGAGTACGGTGCCGCCCTGAGCGCCCTCGAGGGAGTCGGGGCGTCCGCACCGACGAGCACCACGACCACCTCGACGTCGACCACCTCCACCACATCCACCACCTCGACAACCACGCCGAGCGGGCCGTCGGGCCCCTCCGGTCCGTCCGGCCCGGGAAAGGGCGGCAAGGGACCGGGCAAGGGTGGCGGGGGCCCGGGAAAGGGCACGGGCAAAGGCTGAGCCACCGCTCCCGGCGGGGTTGTCTCTCGCGTGCGAAGCGTTATCCTGGGACCTGGGCGGCCTCTGCAAGGGGGTTCCCGAGGCGGTGACCGCGGATGTGCCGGATGCCGGACCCGCCGGAGGCACGACAAGCTACTCGCCTGTGCATCGAGTCGGGCGCAGACCTCGACCTGGACGCCCTTGTCACCGAGTGCGCGAGCCTGGACGCCCTCTGGCAGCGCTTCGGTCGAGTCGACCGCGACGGCCGGCGGAGCGCCCTCGGGCGGACGCTGACCTCTTCCATCGTCATCCGCTCCACCGACGTGGAGCCGAAGGGCCGCGACCCGGCCGGCGAGCAGCGAGGGATCGGCGATCCCGTTGCTCGCCGCTCGGGCGTGGTTGCGCGGGGATGCGGCAGACGTCGAGGGAGCGACGCGGAGGCGCTTCTTGCCGGCCCGCCCGGTGCGGTGACCGGCGACGAGATGCGGTCCGGTCGTCTGGTGCTGCGCTGGGCCGGCGCAGACAGCGCCTTCGTGGCCCCGCGTGAGCTGCGCCCGGGCGACGTGGTCATCATCCCGTCGGGCTGGGGTGGTATGACCGACGCCACGTGGGACCCGTCGCCGACCGCCCCCGCCGCCGACGTCGCCACTCTTGTCCTCGCCCACCAGCGCCGCGTGGCGATCTGGCGGCTGCGCGCCGGGACGGTAGGAGCGGGATGCGTGCCCGAAGGGGCGGACACTGCCGGCGCAGTCTCCGGAGAATCCTTGGAGATGCTCCCCCTGGCCGAACGCCGGGAGGCTCTGCGCGGGGTCCGTGCTCCACCCCGGCTTGTAGGCCCGCACGTGGGAGGCGACCCGGCGCCCCTTGTAGAAGACCTCCACGGTGCCAGCCGAGAGCCGGACCCGCAGGGCCTCGCCGATCAGGCGGTAGGGGGCGGAGTAGTAGTGGCGCTCGGAGCGCACCTCGACGTGGTAGTCGAGGCCCAAGCGGGCGTCTCGCCAGGTGGCGAACTCGTAGCGGTCGGGGGGAAGGGGCCGCAGCGCCGGGCGGT
>JAJZWW010000229.1:3589-5672 GCA_021846485.1 Actinomycetes bacterium | reverse complement strand
ATCTGGTGCGCAGCAGCTCCCACAGCCTGTCGGCACCGAGGCGGGCGAGGGTGTGCTCGACTCCCACCGAGCCCCGCAGGGCGACGACGTCGGCGCCGGAGTAGGGACGCTCCACGCCGGCCCAGCGGGGGTCGGTGGCCCAGCGGGCCTCGAGCTCGGCGGCTGCGTCCCCGGGGGTGGCGGGGTACGGCATGGCGGTGTTGTCCGAGACGGTGGTCATCGGGGTGGGTCCTTTCGTTGCTGGGGAAGGGTGGTTGTGGGGGTCCGGCAATCCTGGAGAGGCCGGGCGTCAGGGCAGCATCTCGTAGGCGACCAGGGTGAGGAACTCCTCGAAGTCCGCGCCGAGCGCGGCGCGCTGGAAGACCCCCCGGGCCGCCTCGACTGCCGCAGCGTCGGTGCCTGCGGCGACCAGGTCGGCGGCGGCGGAGTCGAGCCGGGAGCGCACCTGCTCCTCGGTGACCAAGGTGCCGTCGGCAAGGCCCACGCCGTGGTGCACCCACTGCCAGACCTGGGCCCGGCTGATCTCGGCGGTGGCCGCGTCCTCCATCAGGTCGTCGATGGCGGCCGCCCCAGTGCCACCGAGCCAGGCGACCAGGTAGCGCAACCCGACCGAGACGTTGGTGTCGAGGCCCGCGGCGGTCACCGCCCCCGGCGGGCAGGAGACCTCGAGCAGCCGGGCCGGCCCGACGTGCACGTCGTCGCGGTGGCGCCCGAGCTGGTGGGGCCGGTCGCCGAGCACCGCGTCGAGCTCGGCGCGCGCCACGGGGACCAGGTCGGGGTGGGCGACCCAGGTCCCGTCGAAGCCGTCACCGGCCTCCCGGCGCTTGTCCAGGGCGACCTTCTCCAGGGCGGCCCTGGTGACCTCGGGCTTGCGCCGGTTGGGGATGAACGCGGCCATCCCACCGATGGCGTGCGCCCCGCGCCGGTGGCAGGTGCGGACCAGCAGGTCGGTGTAGGCCCGCATGAACGGCGCCGTCATCGTCACCGCCGAGCGGTCCGGCAGCACGAACGCCGGGTCGGTGTGGAACTTCTTGGCGATGCTGAAGATGTAGTCCCAGCGGCCCGCGTTGAGCCCGCAGGCGTGGTCGCGCAGCTCGTAGAGGATCTCGTCCATCTCGAACGCCGCGGTGATCGTCTCGATGAGCACGGTGACCCGCACCGAGCCGTGGTCGAGGCCGCAGCGCTGCTCGGCGAAGGAGATGACCTCCTCCCACAGCCGAGCCTCCAGGTGTCCCTCGAGCTTCGGGAGGTAGAAGTAGGGACCGGAGCCGCGCGAGAGCGCCTCCCGGCCGTTGTGCCACAGGTACAGCCCGAAGTCGAGCAGCGCCGCGGAGATCGGCTGTCCGTCGACGGTGAGGTGGCGCTCGGGTAGGTGCCACCCGCGGGGGCGAACGACGAGCGCGGCGGGCGACTCCGCCAGGCGGTACTCCCGCTCCGGGGTGCGCAGCGAGATCGTGCCCCGGACCGCGTCGGCCAGGTTGGCCTGGCCGGTGACCACGTTGTCCCAGGTGGGGGACGTCGCGTCCTCCAGGTCCGCCATGAAGACCCGGGCGCCGGAGTTGAGCGCGTTGATCATCATCTTGCGGTCAGTGGGCCCGGTGATCTCCACCCGCCGGTCGGTGAGCGCCTTGGGGGCCTCGGGCACGTGCCAGCGGCCCTGGCGCACCGCGGTGGTCTCGGGAAGGAACCCGGGCCGCTCGCCCCGGTCGAAGCGCTCCTGGCGCTCCCCGGCGGGCGCCGAGCAGCTCCCGGCGGCGGGGCTCGAAGCGGTGGTGCAGCTCCACGAGGAGCTCGACCGCCTCCCAGGTCAGGACACGCTCGGACAGGGGATGGGGGCTGACCTCGGCCATGGGGAGATCTTGGGAAATATTCGCCGAACTGTCCACCAGAATATTCGTGACACTTGCGCATAGCGACAGAAAGTAGGAACCTTTCGCGGTGGATGCCCCTTCATCACTGGATCTCCGGGTGCTCGGCCAACGGCTCCGCCACCAGCGCAAGTCGGCAGGCCTCACCCTCGACGAGCTCGGAGCGAGGGTCGGCCGGCCGGCCTCCTACCTCTCCCAGCTGGAGAACGGCCGGC
>JAJZWW010000229.1:0-3579 GCA_021846485.1 Actinomycetes bacterium | reverse complement strand
CGGCGCGAGCCGCGGCTGTCGCTGGTCGACCAGCTGGCCCGGGCCCTCGGCTGCAGCACAGCGGAGCTGCTCGACGCCCGGCCGCCCAACCGGCGAGCGGAGCTCGAGGTCGCCCTCGCCCGGATGCAGGACGACCCCGCCCACCGCGCCCTGCGGCTACCGTACCTGAGGCCCTCCGCCCGCCTGGACGACGTCGCCCTCGAGCACCTGGTGGCGCTCTGGGAACGCCTCCAGGCCCAGGCTCGGGGGAACGCGGTCCCGCCGGAGCGCTCCGGCGGGGCGCGGGCGGCGAACGCGGCGATGCGCGCCGAGATGCGTGAGCGGGACAACTACTTCGAGGAGATCGAGCGGGCCGCCGGGGAGGCGCTCGACGCGGTCGGCTATCGGGGACCGGGGGCGATCTCCGAGGGCCAACTGACCGACCTGGCCGCTTGGTTCGGCTTCCGCATCGCCCGGGTCCAGGACCTGCCGGCGTCGACCCGGTCGGTCACCGACCAGCGCGCGCGGGTGGTCTACGTCCCCCAGCGCAACAACACCACCGTGCGCACCGCCCGGTCGGTGATCGCCCAGACCCTCGGCCACTTCGCCCTCGGGCACTCCGACCCCACCGACTTCGAGGGTTACGTGCGCCAGCGCGTCGAGGCCAACTACTTCGCCGGCGCCCTGCTCGCCCCGGAGCAGGCGGTGGCCGCCATGCTGCGCGACGCGGCCGCCCGCCGGGACATCTCGGTGGAGGACCTGAACGAGGTGTTCTACATATCCTACGAGATGGCCGCCCACCGGCTGACCAACCTGATCACCCGCCACCTGGACGTGCCGGTCCACTTCCAGCGCTGCGACCCTGACGGCCTGCTCTGGAAGGCCTACGAGAACGACGGCGTACTGCTACCCGCCGACGACGACGGCACCATAGAGGGCCAGCGGGTGTGCCGCTGGTGGAGCACCCGCCAGGCGTTCGAGTCCGAGGACTCCTTCGCGATGTACTACCAGTACACCGAGACGGTCACCGGCACGTTCTGGTGCGCCACCCACGTCGAGGCCGACCCCGGCAGGGGTGACGCGGTGACAGTGGGGACCACCGAGGAGCACGCCCGGTGGTTCCGGGGAGGCGACACGCCGCGGCGCTCGGTGTCGCGCTGCCCGAACCCGAGCTGCTGCTCGGAGCCGTCCCCCGAGCAACGGGACCGCTGGGTGGGGCAGTTCTGGCCGTCGGCGCGCGACCACAGCAACTTCGTCTCCGGCCTGCCGACCGACACCGTGGTCTTCGACCCCTATCCCGGGGTCGACCTGGTCGACGTCTACGGCTTCCTCGACCGCCACACCCCCGGCCGCTAGGTAGCCGCTCAGGCCCGCCGGGGCAGGGCGTGGGCGTTGCGCAGCGGGACCTCGGCCGCCCCGTCGGGGCTGAAGCCGAGCACCAACCCGTAGAAGCCGAGCTCGCAGCGGGCGGCCGCGACGATCGTCTCCGCGCGCCGGAAACCGTGCTGCTCGCCCGGGAAGGCCAGGTAGGCGACGGGGACGCCTTTCTCCCCCAACGCCTCGAAGATCACCTCGGACTGCGCCGGGGGCACCACCCGGTCCTCCAGGCCCTGCAAGATGATCAGCGGCCGGTCGAAGCGCTCCAGGTGGAACATCGGCGAGCGCTCCCGGTAGATGGCCTCGTCCTCGGGCCAGCGGCCGACCAGCCCGTCGAGGTACCGGGACTCGAACTTGTGGGTCTCGCGGGCGAGGGCGCCCAGGTCGGCCACCCCGAAGTAGTCGCCGCCGGCGGCGAAGGCGTCGGTGAACGCCAGGGCGGCGAGGGTGGTGTACCCGCCGGCGCTGCCCCCCCGGATCACGCAGCGCCCGGCGTCGACCTCGCCCCGCCCGGACAGCCAGGCGACCAGCGCGGCGACGTCCTCGACGTCGCAGACGCCCCAGCTCCCCCGCAGCCGGTTACGGTACTCCCGGCCGTAGCCGGTGCTACCCCGGTAGTCGACGTCGGCGAGCGCGAACCCCCGGGTCGTCCAGTACTGCACGGACAGGTCGAACGACGGGTCCGCGGCCGCCGTGGGCCCCCCGTGAGTCTTCACCACGAGCGGCGGGCGCTCCCCCGGCGGGCCGTCGAAATCGGCGTTCGCCGGTCGGTACAGCCACGCCCACGCCTCCTCGCCGCCGGCGGTCGGGAAGCGGACGTGCTCGGGCGTCGACACCGACCCTGCGGGCAGGTCGACCTCCCGGGTGGTGCGCAGGACGGTCACCTCGTCGCGACGGAGGCGGACCACCGCCCGCGGGGACCCGGGGGAGGAGGCCACCGCGACCACCGCGTTGCCGTCGCCGGCGAGGTAGCCGAAGTGCTGGTAGGACGTCGGCCACGGCCGGACCCGACCACCCTCGAGCTCCCCGATGCCGGAGCCCTCCGGCCCGTGCCAGGTGGCGACGACCGTGCCGTCGGCGAGGAAGGCGTAGGTGGACAGGCCGAACACCCAGGCGGGGACGCCCATCTCGGCGGCCATCGGGGCGAGGGCCTCCCCCTCGCAGTAGAGGTTCCACCAGCCGCTGGCGTCCGACACCCAGTGGAGCCGCCCGTCGGGGGACCACCGGGGCTGCTGCAGCGACTCGCCGTCACCGCCGGCGACGAGGACCGGTGAGGCGACCTCGCCGCCGGCGCCGAGGTCGGCCACCCAAAGCTCGGTGGCGTCCCACGGCATCTGCGGGTGGTCCCAGCACAGCCAGGCCAGGCGCCCGCCGTCGGGGGAGACCGCCGGAGAGGAGTAGAAGTCGCGGCCGGAGGCGAGGACGACCGGCTCGCCGGGCTCGCTCAGGACCCTGAGCGGCACCGCGACCAGGTCGTTGTCGACCCGCCGGCCGTCGTGGGCTTCCCGCACGCAGACCACCCACCGCCGGTCGGGGGTGACGACGGTATCGGCGAATCGGACCGCCCCGGGGCTGGCCGGTTCGGCGGCGAGCGGCTCTGGCTCCCCGCTGCTCGGGAACCGCCACAGCCGCTGGTCCTCCCAGTTGCAGGCGACGAGGTCGTCGCCGGCGAAGGCGAAGCAGCGGCCGCCGTACTCGTGAACCCGGGTGCGGGCCGAGAACCCCGGGGGGGTCCGCTCCACGGGCGTCGAGCCGGGGCCGAGCTCCACCACCACGTATCGCCCGGCCTCGGCCGGTCGGCTCTCGCACCAGGCCACCGTCCCGTCGCGTACGGTGACGTCGGAGACGCCCACCGCCCGCTCGACGAGCCGTTCGGCAGTCACCGGGGAGCTCCAGGTTCCGTACGGGGCAGTCTGCTTGGGCACCCGGGGATCCTACGGTCCGGCTACCGGGTCCGACCTGCCCCGCCCGCGGCTGCAGCTAGCCGGCGGAGGGTGCCATCGTTGGTGGGCGTGGCACCGGACCCAACCGCCCACCCAGACCGGGCCTCCCCGGGGTTCACCCCCGAACCGGCGTGGGTGCCCCCCGCCCCGTCCCTGGCCGAGGTGCTCGCCGGCGCGGCCTCCGGCGCCGGCATGGCCATCGCCCGCCCGCTGCTCGGCGAGGTCCTCGTGCCGTCCCTCGGGCGCCGGCCAGGCGGTCCCGCCCGGAGCTCGGGGGGCG
>JAJZWW010000228.1 GCA_021846485.1 Actinomycetes bacterium | reverse complement strand
GTGCAGCTCGGCGGTGGCGACGGCACTGCCGAGCGCCGCGTCGAGCTGGTCGCCGAGGCGGTCCAGCGCGCCGAGGCGATCCCCGTCGTAGGCGTCGCCGAGCTGGTCGACGAAGCGCGCGTAGGCGTAGATCGCCCGGAGACGCTGGCGCATCGTGCGGGGGAGGATCCGGAGGGCCACGGGGAAGTTCTCCCCGCCCATCCGAGCGAGCACGTCGGCCTCCGACGGCCAGTCGCTGGCCGGGGGTGCCAAGCGCGAGGAGGGCCGCTCGCTGTTGGTCACCGCCTCCCGCACCAACCCACCTCCGTGCAACCGACACATACAAGAACTGACCGGACAGTCACCATTTGTACGCGCTCGGCGGACCGCTGTCAACGACCTGCTGGCCGAGCGGGCAGACCTGCGGGCCGACCTGCTGGCCGAGCGGGCAGACCTGCTGGCCGGGCGGGCCGAGTGATGCCCGGGCGGAGCAGGCCGCCGGCTTCCGGTAGCGTACGGCGGTGGCGTCGTTGTACTTCCGCCAGCTGCTCTCGGGCCGGGACTTCGCCGCTGGGGACCCGGTGGCGGTCCAGATGGTCAACTTCTCCTACGCCCTGGGTGACCGGGACAGCGGCGAGGCGTTGCTGGTCGACCCCGCTTACGCGGTGGCCGAGCTGCTCGACGCGCTCCGCGGCGACGAGATGAGCGTGGTCGGGGTGCTGGCCACCCACCACCACTTCGACCACGTTGGGGGGACCCTCGCCGGCCACCACGTGCAGGGCATTGCCGAGCTGCTCGAGGTCGTCGACGTGGCGGTGCACGCGCAGCGCGCCGAGCTCCAGGCGATCGCGCGGGGCACCGGGGTCCCCGCCTCGTCGCTCGTGGGCCACGACGGCGGCGACGTCGTCGAGGTCGGCGGGGTGGGCGTGGCGCTCCTGCACACCCCGGGGCACACCCGGGGCAGCCAGTGCCTACTGGTCGATCACCACCTGATCTCGGGCGACACCTTGTTCCTCGAAGGGTGCGGTCGCATGGACTTGGACGGCGGCGACCCCGAGGCGATGTACGGCAGCCTCCGGCGCCTGGCGGAGCTGCCCGGCGACACCGTCGTCTGCCCCGGGCACCGCTACTCGCCGGCGGCGAGCGCGCCGATGGCCGCGCTCCGGGAGACCAACGTGGTCTACGGGCCGGCCACCGAGGCCGACTGGCTGGCGGCCTTCGCCCGGCCCTGAGCGCCCGGCCGGGCTGTGCCGGCGGCCGGTCGGTGTGGTAGCGGGGAGCCAAAGGTCGGGCGACGGCGGGTTCGCGCCGGCCTAGCGCTGCTCGCTTCCCGCCGGAGGGCCGGCGTCCCCCGGCTCGGGGTCGTCGGGCCACACGTCCTCGGGCCAGTCCGGCCCCACCGCCCAGGTGAGCACCGTGGAGAAGGCCTCCTTGATCACCGCGATCCCCGCCGGTATCGGATCGGCCGGCTCGACGAGGTCGTCGGCACCCGGGGTGAGCGGCCGGCCGGCCGCTTCGGCCATGGTCGAGAGGACCCTGCGGGCCAGCTCCTGGCTGGGCTCGTGGCCCTTCGCCGCCCGAGCCCCCAGCTCGAGGAGCACCGGCATGGTGAACGCCACCAGCCGGGCGAACTCCGCAGCGGTCTTCTCCGGGGCGGTGGCGACGCCCTCGGGCCCGCCGAGTCGCTCGACGGTGGCTGCGAAGTCGACCGCGGTGCGGGCGAGGAGCCGCTCGACGGTAGCGGTGAAGATCTCCTCCTTGGAGGAGAAGTGGCGGTAGACGCTCCCCTTGCCCACACGGGCGGCCTCGGCGATCTCGCCGACGGTGACCTCGGCGAAGCTGCGGGTGAGGAAGGCCTCGGTCGCCGCGTCGAGGAGCCGGCAAGCGGCGTCACGCTCCTCCGCCTCCGTACCGGCCAGCTCCCCGCCGCCCCGGGTGAGGAGGTCGGGGAGCTCCTCGGCGATCGCGTCCAGGCGCAGTCCGCGGCGGCCCCGGAGCGCCCGGATGTAGCGCAGGGCGGTGACGTGGCGCTCGTCGTAGCTGAAGCGGTTGGCGGACTCCCGGTTGGGGGGCGGGATCAGCCCGGCGCGCAGGTAGTGGTGGACGGTGCTGGCGGGCACCATGGTCCGGGCGACCACCTCCGACAGCGACAGCTGCGCGGTCCCCTCGGATGCTGGGATGGCCATCGCGGTCGGGTCCTTCCGGTCCTGGTCCGAGGCGCTCGCCGGCTTCGCGGGACGGGGGCGCGATCCCGAGTGTAGGACGGTCCACCCACATCGTGGGCGGTGCCCGCCGGCGTCTCGCCGGTTGGTTGGGCGCGGCCTCCCGTGGGTATCGGAGAGTCGGTGCGTGTGCTCCTCGTCCACCCGAGCGCCTTGATGTACTCGGAGATCTTCTTGCGCCTGGAGCCTCTTGGGCTCGAGCGCGTCGCCGCGTCCCTGCGCGGCCACGACGTGCGGATCGTCGACCTGCAGGTCTACGACCACCGTGAGCTGGACCGCCAGCTGCGCGAGCTCCGGCCCGAGGCGGTCGGCTGCTTCAGCCTCGACTACCTGGCCAACGTCCCCGAGGTGGTCGACCTGGCCAAGCAGGTCAAGGCTGCCTCGCCCGGCTGCTTGGTCTTCGCCGGCGGCCACAGCGTCTCTTTCGTCGCCGGAGAGGTCCTCGTCCACGCGGCGGGGGCGATCGACGTGGTCCTGCGGGGCGAGGGAGAGGCCTCCGCTCCCCGGCTGCTCGAGGCGTGGCCCGACCGGGCAGCGCTCGAGGTGCCGGGGGCGGTCACCCCCGAGGGCTACGGGCCCCCGCCGGAACTGCTCTCCAGCCTCGACGATCCCCTCCCGGCCCGCCACCTCACCGGCCGGCGCCACAAGTACTTCATCGGGGTGATGGACCCGGCGGCCTCGATCGAGCTGACCCGGGGATGCCCGTGGGACTGCTCGTTCTGCAGCGCGTGGACCTTCTACGGGCGCAGCTACCGCAAGCTGTCGCCCGAGGCGGTCGCCGAGGACATGGCGCGCATCGACGAGCCGGGGGTGTTCATCGTCGACGACGTCACCTTCATCAAGGCCGAGGACGGCCACGCGATCGCCGACCAGCTCGACCGGCGTCGGATCCGCAAGGAGTACTACCTGGAGACGCGTACCGACGTGCTCGTGCGCAACCAGGAGGTCTTCGCCCGCTGGAAGCGCATGGGCCTCAACTACATGTTCCTCGGGCTGGAGGCCCTCGACGAGGAGGGTCTGAAGGCCTTCCGCAAGCGCAGCACGCCGAAGGTCAACCTGGAGGCGCTGGAGGTCGCTCGCCGGCTCGGGCTCACGGTGGCGATCAACATCATCGCCGACCCCGACTGGGACGTGGAGCGCTTCGAGTACGTGCGTGCCTGGGCGTCCAGCGTGCCGGAGATCGTCAACATCACCGTGCAGACCCCTTACCCGGGGACCGAGACGTGGTTCACCGAGTCCCGCCGCCTCACCACCCTCGACTACCGCCTCTTCGACGTCCAGCACGCGGTGCTCCCCACCCGGCTGCCCCTCCACCGCTTCTACGAGGAGCTGGTGAAGACCCAGGCGGTCCTCGCCCGCAAGCACCTCGGCTTCGCCGCGCTGGCGGCGACCGCCCGGGTGGCCGCCGGCCACGCCCTGCACGGGCGGACCAACTTCTTGAAGATGCTGTGGAAGTTCAACTCGGTCTACAACGCGGACCGCCAGTTCGCCGACCACCAGCGTCCGGTCGAGTACTCGATGACCCCACCGCCCGAGCGGCCGGCCGTCGTCGCCGACCGGCGGGAGCTGTACGTGCACGTCCCGTTCCGGGCCCGCGGCGCCCCCCGCGCGGCCAGCTCGCGCTAGGCTAGCCCTGGCTGGGTGGGCGGTCCCGGGGCGGCGGGCACCGGCGTTCCGGGGGGTCCGGCACGCCCCCGCGGGCGGTGGCGTCCCCCGGGCCGTGGATGAGCGGCGAGCGCGACAGGCTGACCGTCCCGATGGCGAGGAGGATCCCCGCGGCGACCGCGGCGAGGTACCAGAGGCCCCCGCTGACCTGCTCGTGGAAGACCACGACCCCCCAGATGATCGAGACGGCCGGGTCGGTCAGGGTGAGGCCGGGCTGGACGACGACCAGGTTCCCGGCCTGCAGGGCGTTTTGCAAGAGGAACATGGCGGCCGCGCCGGCGGCGACCATGGCGTAGGTCTGCCAGACGGTCAGCGCCCCGACCAGGCCGTGGCCGAGGGCGACGCTCATCCTCGTCATGAGCGCCGCGGTCACCCCGAACATGGCGCCCGTCGCGATCCCGAGCAGGGCGGCACGCCGGGCGGGGCGCGAGCGGGTCGCCCGGGCCACCAGCACGCCGACGGCGCCCAGGGTGGCCGCCAGGCCGAGCCCCCAGGTCACGAGGGGCACCCGGGCGCTGCTGCCCCCGTGCGGGGCCAGGGCGACGAGGAGCAGCGCGACCCCGCCGGTGATCAGCCCGGCGGAGGCCCACTCGCGCCGGTGCAGCCGGCGGTGGAAGACGACGCTGGCCATCGCCAGGGTGAATGGCAGCTCGACGGCGAGGATCGGCTCGACCACCGCGAGGTTGCCGTAGGAGAGGGCGGCGGCCTGCAGCAGGAAGCCGGCGATCACCCCGAGCAGCCCCCCGAACCACACCGGACGGCGCAGGAGGTCGAGGACCAGGCGGGGGGTGAAGGCGACCTCGTCGGGCTCCTCCCGGTTGGCCTTGCGCTGGAGGGTCGAGGAGACCGCGTTGGCGAGCGCCGCGAGCACGGCGAACAAGAAGGTGAGCGCCGCCGCCATCAGCCCGGCCGGTGGGCGCCCGGCATGCGGGGGAGCGCCCGGCTCCGCCGTGACGGGAGGCGGGGCGGGATCGGGCGTCGGGCGGGTGGGGGCACCCTCCAGACCGTAGGACCTCCAGGGGTCGCCGGCGAGCATCGAGCGGCGGTCCCGGCGCGGGGGAGGGTGGCGCTATCCTTCTTCATCGGTGCGCCGCGAGCTCGGGTCCTTCCGGCACCTGGCGGCCCGCTTCGCTCGGTCGCTGTCACCCGCTGGACCCCCCGCAGCCGACGAGCGCTGGGCCAGGGAGTGGCTGCTCCCCGGGGAGCGGGAGCTGTGGGACCGGCTGCCTGGACCGGACCGCCGTCACGCGGTCGGGGTGGCGAGGGATGCCCTGGAGAGGCTGGGCGCGGAGCCGCCGGGGCGCGCGGTCGTGGCGGCTGCGCTGCTGCACGACGTCGGCAAGCTCGAGTCCGGTCTCGGCACCCTCGGGAGGGTGGCGGTCACCCTCGCCGCGATGCTGGCCGGCCGGGAGCGGATCGTGTCCGGCCGCGGCCGATCGCCCTGGAGCGTGCGGGCTCGCGCCTATCTGACCCACGACCGCATCGGCGGCGAGCTGCTCCGGGCGGCGGGCGCCGATGCGCTGACCGCCGCCTGGGCGGAGCAGCACCACCTGCCCGCAGCCCGCTGGAGCATCGAGCGGAGGGTGGGGGAGGCGCTCAAGGCCGCTGACGGCGACTGAGCGGCTGCCCGCCGCCCCGAGCCTCCCTCAGCTCAGCTGAGCTCAGAAGCTGTCGCAAGACACGCGTGAAGGCGGTGACACGCGCCACGAGTTGTCAGGAAGACCTGCTTCGGACGGCCGGTCACCGCCTCCAGAAGGTAGTTTTGCGACAGCTGCTCAGACGAGGATGGCGAGCTCGAGCAGCCGCCGGCGCATGTCGGCCTCGTCGCGCTCGAAGACCCGGGCGAGGGCCCGCAGGTCCTCGTTGCGGATGGTGATGACCCGG
>JAJZWW010000227.1 GCA_021846485.1 Actinomycetes bacterium | reverse complement strand
TCGACCGCTTCGCCAAGCTGGTCGACGCGCGCCTCGCCGACGACGTCGGCTACAGGGCGATCCAGGCGATCCCCTGGCTGCGGCCGAAACCCTCCATGCCACCATCGTCGTGGCGGACAGATGACCGGCGACCGGGTCCCCCGGCTACGCCCCCGAGCAGCAAGCTCACCTGGAGACGAACCGCAACGCGCCCCGCTGCGATCGTAGGCGAGGCGCAACCAACCAAGCACCGGCACCCCAACGCCTTGCGGCCCCGGGCCCCCGATGCCCCCCTGAACCCCGCCCGCTGAGCACTTCGGTAGCCCCCGCCGGGTCGCTTCGACGCGCCCCGGCGACAACCGCGTCGCTTCGGGACGCAGCAGACCGGACGAAAAAACTGTCCGGGCTCCTTGACAACAGGCGCTCCTTCATGGTCGGTAGTACCATCTGTTGGAGTCGATACGTCATGGTGACGTGGACGTCGGCAAGGGTCGGGGGGAGGCCGGTTGTCGCAGAGTGGGACGACGACCACCACCGCAGTCGAGACCTGCAGGCCGTCGATGCTCTCCACCCCCCTCTGCATCGAAGAGGCGACCGAGCTGGCCCGAGGGCTGGGGGTCGGCCGGGTCCACGGCGAGCAGCGCGGCAGGTGGGTCCGGTGCGGCCTCCAGCACGACCGGCTCGCCGCCCTCCGCTCCGCCCTCGAAGCCTGAAGACCCCGGCACCCGGCCGCCTTGCCCACCCCGGCCCTCGCTCGCCGCCGCGGCCTCGGGGATGGTCTCGCGCTGGCGACCTTCGTCTCCCTCGGACTGCCCGACGGGATGCTCGGCACCGCGTGGCCGTCCATGCACCGCAGCTTCCATGTGCCGGTCGCCGACCTCGGGTTGGTGCTGCTGGCGTCGACGTCTGGGGCGGTGGCGGTGGCGGCGTTCGTGGGAGCCCTGGTCAGACGCCTGCCCGCGAGCTGGCTGTTCGCCGCTGGCCTCGCCTGCGGCGCAGGGGCGTCGGTGGGCTTCGCGGTCTCGCCCGGCTTCGGGGTCCTCGTCGCGGTGGCCGTGATGTTCGGCCTGGCTGCCGGCGTCGTCGACGGCGGCCTCAACACCGTCGTCGGTCTCTCCGGCCGGCGGCGACTGCTCAACCTGCTCCACGGCTTCTACGGCGTGGGCACCGCCCTCGGCCCACTGGTGGTCACCGTTGCCGTCGTCACCGGGTCCTGGCGTCCCGCCTACCTGGTCCTGCTCGCGGTGGACGCGGCCCTCGCCGTGCTCTGGGCGCTGTCGCGCCGCCCCTCGCCTCGGAAGGGCCCTGCGCGAGGAGCTCCGGGCGTCCCGCCACCGCCGACCGACCCGGGTCCCCGCAGGGGAGCGGTGACCGCGGGCATCGTGGTGTTCTTCCTCTACACCGGCCTCGAGGTCGGCGCCGGGCAATGGGAGACCACCTTCAACCGGATCCACCTCCACCTGCCAGCGGCCACGGCGGGCCTGGCGACCTTCGGCTACTGGTCGGCGTTGACCGTGGTGCGCATCGGCCTGGCTGTCGTGCCCCGCCCTCCCCGCCACCAGAGCGTGGTGCGGGTCGGCACCGCGACCGCGGTGGTCGCCACTGCGGTCATCTGGTGGCAGCCGGGGGTCGTGGCGACGCTCGTGGCCTTCGCCGTGCTCGGTGGCGCCCTCGCCGGCGTCTTCCCGGCGCTCGTGGCGCTGACCCCCGCGCGCCTGGGTGACCGGCGTGCCCAACACGCCATCGCTTGGCAGGTGGGAGCAGCTGCGGCGGGGGGTGCCGGCCTCTCGGCGGTCATCGGCGCGCTCATCGGCGCCGGCGGGCTCGGGGTCCTCGGGCCGGCGATCACCGTCCTTGCCGTCGCGGTCACCGCGACCGGGATCGGGCTCGACCGGCTGGCCCCCGCATCGCCCCAGGGGAGAGCCCCGGCCAGGCACTGAAAGAGCCAGCCTGCAGGACAGGCGGATCACCTCGCGCGACCCGGGTGCCCGGCCGGTCCCCGCCAAGGGGCAGGGCAGGGACCGGCTGGGCAACGACCGACACAGGGGCAGCTGTGACGGTTCGCGCAGTATTGCCGGTTCCGCCGGATCACGCCAGGCGGCCCGGGTGCCCGCCTGGGCGACCCCGGACGCGCCCGGTAGCATTGGCCTCGGAGCAGCAACGGCGGGAAGAGCCCCCTCTCCCCTCGGACCCTCCGGAGCAACAGTGGCGTCAGCCCACAGGAAGAAGTCAGGCAACAACAAGCGCGATGCGCACCCGCGCAGGGCCGTCCTCGGCGGTTCGGCGCTGGCCGTCGCCGGGCTGATGGCCGCCCTGGCGGCCTGCGGCGCGCTCCCCACCCCCGGCGCCGCGGCCCACCCTGGGGGCTCGGAGAAGGCGTCGACCACCACGGGGACCGGCTCCGGTGCGACGTCGACAGCCCCCGCCGCCCTCACGGTCGCCTCGGTCAACCCCGCACCCTCTGGGTCCCTGTCGACCGACGGCGCGATCACCATCGACTTCTCCGCGCCCCTTGCCACGCCGGTGCAACCGAAGCTGGAGCCCCCGGTAGCCGGCCACTGGACCCAGAGCGGCGCGAAGCTCACCTTCCACCCGACCGGGGGTTACATACCCTCGACCGACGAGGTGGTCACCGTCCCGCAGGGGGTGAAGGCCATCGAGGGTGGCCGGGCGGTCGCCCTGTCGAGCAGCTACCAGCTCCACTACAAGGTGGCCACCGGCTCGTACCTGCGCCTCCAGGAGCTGCTCAGCGAGCTCCACTACCTGCCCTTCGACTTCCAGCCGTCGACCCCCGCCAGCGCGGCGGCCTACACCACGAAGACGTCGGGCTCTTCGAGCACCACCGCCGCCTCGACGACCACCGCCGCCTCGACCACCGTCGCCAAGACCAGCACCACCACCGCCGCTGCGAGCACCACCACCACCTCGACGACCACGACAGTGCCCGCCTTGGACCAAGAGCCGAGGCAGGCCGACGCCATCAGCACCTCGCCGCAGCCCGGGACCTTGAGCTGGGCCTACCCCAACATCCCCCACGACCTGGCAGCTGCGTGGGTACCGGGCCAGGCCAACGTGCTCACCAAGGGTGCGGTCATGGCCTTCGAGGCGGACAACGGCCTCGCCGTCGACGGGATCCCCGGGATCCGGGTGTGGAAGGCGCTGCTGGCCGATGTCGCCGCCCGCAAGGTGGACCCGCACCCCTACAACTTCCTGATGGTCAACGAGACCGGCACCGAGTACCTGAAGGTGTGGTCGGCCGGGAAGTTCGTGTTCACGACCCTCGCCAACACCGGGGTGCCGGGGGCCGTCACCCCTCCCGGCCTGTACCCGGTGTACCTGCGCTACGCCCACCAGATCATGAGGGGCACCAACGTCAACGGCACCAAGTACGCCGTGCCCGTCTCGTGGGTCAGCTACTTCTACGAGGGTGACGCGGTGCACGGCTACCCGCGGGCCAACTACGGCTTCCCCCAGAGCAACGGCTGTGTCGAGCTGCCGATCTCCAACGCCGGCACGCTCTGGAGCTCCTCCCAGGGCTACGACAGCTACGGGGTCCTGGTGGACGTGAGCAGCGGCCCGGTAGGGACCTGAGTCCCCCGCCCGGGCCGCTCCGCTCCCTCCAGGGCAGCTACTTCTTGGTCTCCCAGAAGATCCGGTCGATCTCGGCGATCTGGGCGAGCAGGTCGTCGGCGACTGCGACGTCGTTGGTCTTCTTGGCCTCCCCGGCCGCCTTGGTCGCCTTCCAGAACAGCTCGTGGAGCTGCGGGTAGGCCTCGAGGTGGGGCTGCTTGAAGTAGTCGGTCCAGAGGACCCACAGGTGGTGCTTGACCAGCTCGGCCCGCTCCTCCTTGATGAGCACCGCGCGGGTCTTGAACGTCGCGTCGTCGGACGCGTTGAACTTCTCCATGCAGCCCTTCACGGACTCGGCCTCGATCCGGGCCTGGGCGGGGTCGTACACGCCGCAGGGCAGGTCGCAGTGGGCGTGGGCTGCGGCCGGGACGCGAACACAGTCGGCGAAGCCGAGCACACGGGACACGACGGTCATGGCAGGCACTCCTTGGTAGTGGTGCGTGGTCGGAGCTAACCCTACCCATCGCCCCCGGCGGCTCTGCAGGGCGCTCGTGGCGTCCGGGGCGACGGCGATGGCGTCGGCTGTGTGGTGGTGGTGGCGGCCGCGGCGGGTCGTGGTCCGCGGGGGCTCCATGACCCCGACACTGCAGGCCGGTGACCACCTGCTGGTGGTGCGCTCCCGGCGGGCCCGGCCCGGCGAGATCGTCGCCCTCGTCGACCCTCGGGAGCCCGAGCGGGTCCTCGTCAAGCGGGTGGCGCAAGTAGGGCCGTCGGGGCTCGCCGTCCTCGGGGACAACGCCGCGGCGAGCACCGACAGCCGGCACTTCGGGCCGGTACCTGCGTCGTCACTGCTCGGCAGGGTCCGCTACCGCTACGCCCCTGCCGACAGGGTGGGCAGGCTCGGCTCGGCTCACGAGGCCAGCCAGTCCCGCCGGTAGGCCTCGGCGCGCTGCGCCCACTCCTCGGCGGTGATGGCGTAGCGGACGTGGTCCTCCCACACCCCGTCGATCTCCAGGTAGCGCACCGCGACACCCTCGTCGCGCAGCCCGAGCTTCTCGACCACCCGGCGGCTCGCGGCATTGCGAGGGATGATCGACGCCTGGAGCCGGTGGAGCGCGAGGTCCTCGAACGCGAACCGGGCGACGACTACGAAGGCCTCCGGCGTGTAGCCGTGGCCGGCCATCGCCTGGTCGATCCAGTAGCCGACATAGGCGTTCTGGTAAGGACCCCGCTGCACCGAGGACAGGTTGATCTCCCCGGCAAAGCGATCCTCGACGAACACCCCGAACCCGTAGCCGGTGCCGAGCTGGCGCTCCCGCTCGCGCGCCCCGCAACGGGCGGCGAACACCCGCCGGTCGGAGGTGGCGTCGGGTTGCCCCGGCAGCGACCGGGGCTCCCACTTGACCAGCCAGTCCCTGCTCCGACGGCGCACCTCCCGCCACGCCTCGAAGTCGGCCACGACCAGGGGTCGCAGCAGGACACGACGGCCGGACAACTCGAGGGGCACCGCCCGATGGGCCCCCCAGCTCATCGGGCCCCAGAGGACCTTGGGCGGCGGGCAACCATCGGCCGCGATCGTAACGGTCCCCGGCCGTCCCCACCCCGGCGACCACCGGCTCGCCGGGGCCCTATCCTCGCCACATGGGTTGGAGCGCGACGGACATCCCCGAACAGAGCGGTCGGCGGATCGTGGTGACCGGCGCCACGAGCGGGATAGGGCTGGTCACCGCGGCCGAGCTGGCCCGCCACGGAGCGCGCGTCACCCTCGCGGTGCGCGACGAGGCCAGGGGCCGGGAGGTGGCCGCCGCGATGACCGGCGAGGTGGACGTCCGCCACCTCGACCTCGCCCGGCTGTCCTCGGTACGAGCATTCGCCGAATCGTGGGATGGCCCGCTCGACGTGCTGGTCGCCAACGCCGGGGTCATGGCCACCCCCCACCAGCGCAGCGCCGACGGCTTCGAGCTGCAGATCGCCACCAACCACCTCGGGCACTTCGCTCTCACCAACCTGCTCCTCCCGGCACTGACCGACCGGGTGGTGGTCGTCTCCTCCCAGGCCCACCGGATGGGGCGCATCGACTTGGAGGACCTCACCTGGGACCGCCGCCGCTACCGCCCCTGGGCGGCCTACGGGCAGTCCAAGCTCGCCAACCTCCTGTTCGTGTGGGAGCTCCAGCGCCGCCTCGACGAGGCCGGTCCCCCTCTGCGGGCACTGG
>JAJZWW010000226.1 GCA_021846485.1 Actinomycetes bacterium | reverse complement strand
ACCATCCGGGACAACTCCTCCCCGTGGCGGGACGCGGGATCGGGGACCGCGACGGTCACCGTCACCTTGCCCCGCCGGATGCCCACCGGACCGACCATCCCCAGCTCGACCAGGTCGGCACCCCGCCCGGGGTCGACCACGGCCCGGAGAGCCCCGATCACTTCCCGTTCGCCAACCGCCACGACTGCTCCTCTCGACCTCCAGGTACCTGCATGTGCCCGGGCCGGGCCGCTGCCCTCCGTGGGCCGGGTGGCGCCGGGGCCGGAGCCGACGGCCGGCCACCGGGGGGATGCCCGGGCAGCAGGGTCTCCGGGTTTTCCACTACCCGCACAGGTACAATACCCGGGTGGCGTCGCCGTACGGAGGGGGGCACGGGGAAGGGACCGGAGCCGGTACGGCGATGACCGACGACCAGTTCTCCGCCGCGGTGAGCGCCGTGACCTCCGCCTTCGGGGACCCCACGCGACGCAGGATCTACCTGTTCGTGAGAGAGCGCCCCGACGGGGTCACCGCCTCGGAGGTGGCCACCCGCTTCGAGCTGCACGCCAACGTCGCCCGCCACCACCTGGACAAGCTGGCCGCGGGTGGCTACCTGACGGTGTACGTCCCCCGCACCGGCGGGAGCGCCGGACGACCCTCCAAACGCTACCGCCCCTC
This sequence comes from Actinomycetes bacterium, assembly GCA_021846485.1. Taxonomy (GTDB): domain Bacteria; phylum Actinomycetota; class Acidimicrobiia; order Acidimicrobiales; family Palsa-688; genus JAKAQB01. The sequence continues at coordinate 5,122 of JAJZWW010000226.1, read as the reverse complement.
CGCCAGCGGCTCGCCCCTCGGTCCACCCCAACGGGGGAACGACCTGCTGGTGAGCCTGCTGGGCCGGGCCCTCGCGCTGCTACCGGCCGACCAGGCGGCGGCGATGGCCGAGCAGGTGGGCGAGGACTACGGACGCCAGCTGGCGGCTGGCATCGCCGGCGGCGAGGGTCCGCGCTCCTCCCGGGTCGCCCTGCAGGCAATCGCCGACGCGTTGACCGCCCACGGGTTCGAGGCCCACGCCGAGGCCCGGGGCGCCTCGCTGGCGCTCGTCAAGCAGAGCTGCCCGTTCTTCGACACCGCCCGCCAGCACCCGGTGATCTGCGCGGTGGACCGCGGCATGGTCCGCGGCATGCTGGCCGAGCTGTCGGGTGCGACGCTGCGCGCCGACAGCGGATCGCGGGCGCGCGGCGACGACGCGTGCGTCACCTTCGTCTGAGCTGAGCCGAGACGCTGTCACAGAACTACCTTCTCGAGGCGACCACCGACTGCGTGTCCGCGCTCGGAGCGCAGCAGTCGGCTCTACGGCGCAGACGGGGCTTTCCCCGCCTTGCGGGCGTGCGCCTCGGCGTAGGACAGCAGCTTGCGCGCCTCGGCCGCGGTGGCGCCTCCGGGCTCGTCGGCGAGGAAGGTCCTCAGCTGCTTCCCCGCGGCCCCGTAGTCGCCGAGCAGGATCAGGGCTCGCCCCAGGTAGAGGTAGGCGGGGGAGTACGAAGGGTCGACGTGCTCGGCCTTGGCGAGCATCACCGCAGCCTGGGCGACCAGCTTGTCCTGGTCGGACTCGACCAGGATGGCGGCCGAGCCGGTGAGGGCGGTGGGATTGTCGGGCTGGGCGGCGATCACCCGCTGGTAGTCCCTGAGGGCCCCGACCGGGTCGCCTCGGCCGGCGGCCTTGGAGGCGGCGAGGATCTCCTCGGCGATCTTCTCCGGTCCGATGGCACTCCCGGTGATCGTCTGGCCCGGCAACCTGACCCCCGAAGCGGCCGCCGCCGCCCAGGCGGCACCCCCCACGCAGAGCGCCACCCCGGAAGCGACGACCGCGAGGCGCAGGCGCGCCCTTCTCCGGCTCCGAACCTCCGGGGAGGGGTCCCTAGGTCCCGCCCCCCCACCCGCAGCCGCCTCGACCACCGAGCCCTCCCCGCCGACCCCGCCGGGCTCACCGGCCCCCGGCTCGCCCTCTCGGCCGTCGAGACGGGCGATCCGGCGGAGCACCTCCGCCGCCCGCCTCGTGTAGTCGTCCCGGAGCGCGTCGTAATCGGACTCCTCGATGTCGCCCGCAGCCCGCTCGGCGTCGAGGTCGACCAGCGAACGGAGCAGGAAGTCGCGCTGCTCCACGAGCAGCTCACGTGCCCCCCGGGGCCGCGCCGAGGCGGGGGCGCTCACTGCCGCTCCCCCGGTCCGGCCAGGCTGTCTAGGCTGCCGGCGACCAGCAGGCGGTCCGCCTCGCTCGCCACCGGGTCGGCCCGCCGGCGGCGACCCCACCACACGAAGGCGGCCGCCAGGCCGGCCGCCGCGGCGAGGGTGGCGGCCACCGGGAGCACCCACAGCCACAGGTCGAGGCCCGAGGTCTGGGGTTTCTCCAGGTACCCGGGCCCGTAGATCGCCGCGATGCCGGCGAGGATCGCCGAGGGCTTCTCGCCGGCGGCCAGCTCCCGTCGGATGTCGTGGCGGATGGTGACCGCCGGCGCGGCGTCGGACTGGGCCACGGTCTCGCCGACGCAGACCGGGCAGCGGACCTGGTCGGCCACCGCCACGGTCCTCTCCTGGAGGGTCTGGGGGGCTGCCGCTTGCTCCGAGCCGACGGTGAGGGCCACCGCGGCCACGACGGCGACCACCAGCCACGGCAGCCAACGACGGACGAACGGCAGGCGGAAGTGGGCTCTCACCGCCCCGAGCTCCCCGAGGCGCGCGCCGAGCGGGTCGCGCCGGTGATCAGCGAGTCCAGGCTGGACGGCGAGATGCCCGAGGGGTAGTAGCCGACGACTATCCCGTCGGGGGAGACCAGGAACGCGGTGGGGATGCCGGTCACCCCGTAGGCGATGCTCGCCTGCGGGTCCTGCAGCGCGCTCCAGCGAGCCCCCTCCCCGGCGAGCCACCGAGCCATGGAGGGGGCGTCGGCAGGATCCTCCTCGACGGTGAGCACGGCGGCGTCGTAGCGGCTCGCGGTCCGGTCGAACAGCTCGAGCTGGGGCAGCTCCTCCCGGCAGTCCACGCACCAGCTGGCGGCGAAGTCGATCAGCAGCCACTTGCCGGCGTAGGCGCTGAGCGTGACGTGGCGGTGGCCCCGGAGCGTGGTGCCCGACAGGGGTGGCGCCGGACGGCCGAGCAGCTGGCTCGTGTCGTTGGGCGTCCCGGCGGTGGCGAACACCACTACCAGGGCAGCGACGACCAGCCCGACGGCGACCGCTACCCAGGCCACCACCCTCCGGCGGCCCGGCACCACCGCCTCGCCTGCAGGGTCGACGGAGGGTGGCAGAGCACTGCCTCCTGCCGACACCGGGGCACCCGGAGCCGACAGCTCCGGGCTCACGAGCCTCCCCCACCGGAGCCGACGATCGCGCCCGCCGGCACCTCGCCCGGCTCGGAGGCGTTGCGGGACCGCCCGGCGCCCGAGCCGGCCGCGACGGCGGGGGCCGACACCGGGTCGGTGGGACGCCGCCGGCGGCTGCCGGGGAAGGCGGCGAGGAGGCCGCCGGCGACGACGACCAGGCCGCCGGTCCACACCCAGCTGACGAGGGGCTCGACGATGATCCCGATGGTGACCGGGTGGTCCCCGGTGGCGGTGGTGGCGAGCGTCAGGTAGACGTCGCGTACCGGGGTGCTGCGGATCCCCGGGGTGGGGACCGACTCCCCCGAGGCGGGGTAGTCGTTGATCGCCGGGTGGAGCATCTCGCCGTCGACGAGCACGTCGGCGGCGAGCCCGTGGCGGTTGGGCCCGGCCACCGGGTGGATGCCCAGGTAAGTGAGATGGGCACCCTCGTAGACGACCGTGCCGCCCGGCCGGAGGGTCACCTGGGTCTGGTGCTCGAAGGAGTGGCTCGCGGCGAAGGCCACCGCGATCATCACGATCCCCAGGTGGACGACCATCCCCCCGTTGGTCCGACCCACCAGTCCCCGCAGGCCGTTGCGCCGGGTGGCGAGGACGAGCTGGCGGAGGGCGGAGCCCGCGGCGAAGGCGCCGAGGGTGAACGCGATCAGCGGGAGCAGGCCGCGCACCCCGCCAGCGACGCAGACCACGAGCGTGGCCACCGCAGCGACCGCCGGCCAGAGCAACCGGTGGCGCAACAGCTCGGCGCTCGCCTTGCGCCAGGGCAGGACCGGTGCGACCGCCATCAAGAACAGCAGGCAGATGACTATCGGCAGGGTCATGGTGTCGAAGTACGGCCCTCCGACGGTGATCTCGCTGCCGTTGAGCGCCTGCACCACCAGCGGGAAGACCGTGCCGAGCAGCACGACGACGGCGAAGGCCCCGAAGAGGAGGTTGTTGGCGAGGAACGCCCCTTCGCGCGACACCGGCGAGTCGATCGCCCCGGGCGAGCGGAGCCGATCACCCCTCCAGACCAGCAGGCCGATCGCGGTGGCGGCCACCACCCCGAAGAACGCCAGGAACTCCGGGCCGATGTCGGAGTTGGAGAAGGCGTGGACCGATTGCAGCACCCCGGAGCGAGTGAGGAAGGTGGCCAGCACCGTAAGGCTGAAGGTGGACAGCACCAGCGAGAGGTTCCAGACGCGCAGCATCCCCCGCCGCTCCTGGACCATCACCGAGTGGAGGTAGGCGGTGGCGGTCAACCACGGCAGCAGGGCGAGGTTCTCCACCGGGTCCCACGCCCAGTACCCGCCCCATCCGAGCACCTCGTAGCTCCACCACGCCCCGAGGACCAGCCCGCCGGAGAGGAACATCCAGGCGAACAGCGCCCAGCGCCGGGTCTCGACCAGCCAGCCCTCCCCCACCCGACCGGTGATCAGGCTGGCGATCGCGAAGCAGAACGGCACGGTGAAGCCGACCATGCCCAGGTAGAGCATCGGGGGGTGGAAGGCTACGAGGATCCGGTTCTGCAGCAGCGGGTCCGGCCCGGGACCGTTGCTCGGCGGGAAACGGGTGGTGACGAAGGGGTTGGACGCCGTCGCCATCAACGCGAAGAAGAAGGTGGCGACCAGGTACCCGACAACCGTCGCCCACCCGACCAACGGGTCGACGACCCGCCTGCGGAAATGGACCGCCACGGCCGCGAGGTAGAGGGACAGCACGAGCGCCCACAGCAGGATCGACCCCTGCAGCGCGGACCACATCGCGGTGATCCGGTACAGCAAGGGGGTCTGGAGGCTGTCGTTCTGGTCGACGTAGACGAGGCGGAAGTCGTGGGTGATCAAGGCGTGCTGCATGGCTGCAGTGGCCACGACCGCCCCGAGGAGGATCAGCCACACGTAGCGGGCGCCGGAGCGGAGCAGCTCGGGCCGCCCGGTGCGCAGGCCGCGCACCAGGGTCGCCGCCCCGACGACGGCGGCCACGAGCGAGACGATGACCGCCGACTGGCCGACGGCGGAGTCGAGCACCCTTCTCCTATCTGCCCTTGCCGCCCGAGGGCAGCTGGGACTTCAAGCGGTTGGGGTAGGCCTCGGTGTAGCGGGCGCTGTGCTTGACCATGATCAGGTCGCTGGCGAACGCCGACCCCTGCCAGTGGCCCACGAGCACCACCGGGATGCCCGGCTGGAACAGCTGCGGCGGCGAGCCGGTGCTGTCGACCGCGACGGTCACCCCGCCGTTGTAGATGTCGAAGTGGATGATCCGGCCGACCTGGCGGACGTCGTGCTCGACGGTGCCCTCGATGCGGAACGGCTTGGTCCCGAGCTCGGCGCGCCGGGCCACCGCCTGCTTGGTGGTGAGGAAGTACTGCTCGGCGCTGGTCAGGCCCTGGAAGGCGATGTAGCCGATCGCTGCGAGGATGACGCAGCCGGCGACCGCCTGGCGGCGCCGGCTGCCCAGCCAGTTGCGGCCCCCGAGGCGGCCGCCGGAGTTGGCCAGCAGCGCACGGGCCTCGGCCAGGCGGTCGGCGCTGATCCCGGTGGGGGCAGCGGCGTCGGTGGGCTCGGGGTCGTCCGCCCACCCCCGGGCCTCCCGTTCGCC
>JAJZWW010000225.1 GCA_021846485.1 Actinomycetes bacterium | reverse complement strand
GGTCTCGATCCCGGTGATGGCCAAGGCGCGCATCGGCCACTTCGCCGAGGCCCAGGTGCTCGAGACCCTCGGCGTCGACTACATCGACGAGAGCGAGGTGCTCACCCCTGCTGACGAGGCCCATCACATCGACAAGTGGCCGTTCGCCGTGCCGTTCGTGTGCGGCGCGACCAACCTCGGCGAGGCGCTGCGGCGGATCTCGGAGGGGGCGGCGATGATCCGCTCCAAAGGGGAGGCGGGCACCGGGGATGTCGTCCAGGCGGTGCGGCACCTGCGGTCGGTGACCGGGGACATCAAGAAGATCACCCAGGCCGACTCGGCGGAGGTCTACGCCTGGGCCAAGGCGATGGCGGCCCCGGTCACCCTCGTGCAGGAGATCGCCGAGACCGGCCGGCTCCCGGTCCCGCTGTTCTGCGCCGGGGGGATCGCCACGCCGGCGGATGCCTCGCTGGTCATGCAGCTCGGGGCCGAGGCGGTCTTCGTCGGCTCGGGCATCTTCAAGAGCTCGGACCCCGCCCGCTTCGCCCGGGCGATCGTCGAGGCCACCACCCACTTCGAGGACCCCGCAGTGGTGGCCAAGGTGAGCTCCGGCCTCGGCGAGGCGATGCGCGGCCAGGACGCCGGGTCGGTGGAGACCCGGCTCGCCGAGCGGGGCTGGTAGCCCGGTGCCGCCAGGTGGCGTACCCGAAGACCGTCGGGGTGCTCGCCCTCCAGGGCGACTCGCGCAACCACCTAGCCCTCCTCGCTGACCTGGGGGTGACGGGGGTGCCCGTGCGCACTCCCGAGGAGTTGGGGAAAGTCGACGCCCTGGTGGTCCCGGGCGGGGAGTCGACGGCGATCTCCCTCCTCTTGTCCACCGGAGGCCTCCTCGGTCCGCTGCGAGCCCGCCTCGACGAGGGTTTGCCTGCGTTCGGTACTTGCGCGGGAATGATCCTCCTCGCGCGGGAGATCACCGACGGTCGTCCCGACCAGCACCACCTCGACGCCATCGACGTGGTCGTCCGCCGCAACGCCTTCGGCCGTCAGGTGGACTCCTTCGAGGCCGATCTGGAGGTGACCGGGGTCGGCGGTGACCCCGTTCACGCCGTGTTCATCCGGGCACCGGTGGTCGAGTCCGCCGGCGCTGGCGTCGACGTGCTAGCGACGATCGCCGGCGCCGACGGCGTCGATCGCCCGGTGGTCTGCCGTCAGGGCCCGGTGCTCGTCGCCTCGTTCCACCCCGAGCTGACCGGGGACCCGCGCCTGCACCAGCTGTTCCTGGAGCGGGCGGCGGGCTAGCAGACCGATCGAGGAGAGGAGCGCCATCCATGTCCGGCCACAGCAAGTGGGCGACGATCAAGCACAAGAAGGGTGCCGCCGACAAGGCGCGCGGCAAGCTGTTCGCCAAGCTGATCCGCCAGGTGGAGGTGGCCGCCCGCGAAGGCGGCGGGGACCCCGACACCAACCCGACGCTGCGCACGATGTTCCAGAAGGCCCGGGAGGCGTCGGTACCGCTCGACACTATCGACCGGGCGATCAAGCGGGGCACCGGCGAGCTGGAGGGAGTCCGCTACGAGCAGATCTCCTACGAGGGCTACGCCCCCTGCGGGGTTGCAGTGATCGTCGAGGTGCTCACCGACAACCGCAACCGCACCGGGGCCGAGATCCGCTCGGCGTTCTCGAAGAACGGAGGCTCGATGGCCGAGCCGGGGGCGGTCTCCTGGCAGTTCGAGCGCAAGGGGGTGATCCTCGTCCCGAAGTCACCGAAGGGCCGGGCCCCGGTCACCGAGGACGAGCTGATGGCGGTGGTCGCCGACGCCGGGGCCGAGGACATCGACGACACCGGCGAGGGGGCCTGGCAGGTCACCACGCAGCCGGCGCAGCTCGCCGCGGTGCGGGCCGCCCTCGACGAGGCCGGCGTGCCGATCGAGTCGACCGAAACGACGATGCTGGCGACCACGGTGGTCACCTTGGAGGGGGAGGGAGATGCCCGCCGGGTCCTGCGGCTCGTCGACCTACTCGAGGACCACGACGACGTGCAGAACGTCTACGCCAACTTCGACATCCCCGACTCGGTGCTCGAGATGGTGGACCAGTGAGCGACGCGAGGCCCGCGGAGGACGGACCGGGGGCGCTGCAGCTGCCCGGCCGGCCGCGCCATCCGGGTCGCGGCGATCCGGCGCCCGGGTTCCGGCTCCCTGGCACGGGCGGGCGGACCTACGCCCTCGAGGACTACCGGGGTGAGCCGGTGGTGGTCGTGTTCTACCCGGCGGACCACTCCCCGGTGTGCACCCAGCAGCTGCGGTCCTACTCAGAGGACCTCGGGCTGTTCGAGGAGGTCGGCGCCGCAGTGCTGTGCCTGTCCCCCCAGGACGTGGCGACCCACGAGGACTTCGCCCGGCTCCACGACCTGAGGGTCCCCCTGCTGGCCGACACCGACAAGTCCGTCGGGCAGAGCTACGAGGTGCTCGGCCCGCTCGGCTTCTACCGCCGCTCGGTGTTCGTGGTGGGGCCCGACGGTGTCGTCCGCTTCGCCCGCAGGTCGCTCACCAGCCTCACCTACATGCCCGCCGCGCAGCTCGCCCGGACGGTCCGTGAGGCGACCGCCGCGACCGGCTAGCATCCGAACGCATGTTCGCACTCGGGATCGACCCGGGCCTTTCCCGCTGCGGCTACGGGGCGGTGCGCGCCGAGGGCGGCCGCCTGGTGGTCGCCGCCTACGGGCATCTGTCCACCCCGCCGTCCGATCCGCTCGCCGAACGCCTGGGGGTGCTGCTCGGCGACCTGGAGGCGCTGGTCGCCGAGCTCCGCCCGGACGCGGTGGTCGTCGAGCGAGTGTTGTTCCAGGTCAACGCCCGCACCGCGATGGCGGTCGGCCAGGCGAGCGGGCTGGCCCTCGCCGCTGCCGCGCGGGAGGGTTGCCCGGTGGTGCAGTACAGCCCCAACGAGGTGAAGCTGGCGGTGACCGGGGACGGCTCGGCCCGGAAGGCGCAGGTCCAGCGCATGGTCGCGACCCTTCTCGGCCTGGCGGTGGTCGAGGGGCCACCCGACCGGGCCGACGCCCTCGCCCTGGCGGTGTGCCACCTGAGCGGCGCCCGGCTCCGGGAGGCGGCCGCCACCGCCGGGGGGTCCCGGGTGTGATCGGCTCGCTGCGGGGCGTCCTGGTGGACCGGGTCCGCCGGGGCGACCACGCGCTCGAGCTGCTCGTCGAGGTCGGCGGCGTCGGCTACCGGGTGGTCACCCCCACCCGGAGCTTCGGTGCCGACCCGTCGCTCGGCGGGGCGGTCTTCGTGCACGTGCACACCCACGTGCGGGAAGACGCCATCGCCTTGTACGGGTTCCCGACCCGCGACGAGCGGGACTGCTTCGAGCAGCTGATCGGCGCTCGGGGCGTCGGGCCGGCCGGGGCGGTCACCATGCTGTCGGTCCACAGCCCCGCAGCGCTGCGCAGAGCGGTCGCCGCCCACGACGTCGATGCCCTGGTGCTCGTGCCCGGCGTAGGGCCCAAGTCGGCCGCCCGGCTGCTGCCCGAGCTCGAGGCCCGCCTCGACCTCGAGGCCGGCGCCGACCTGGAGGTCGTTGACGGGCTCCGGCCCGGCCCGGCCCCGGCGCTGCAGGACCTGCGGGCCGCCCTGGTCGGGCTCGGCTACGGCGCCGAGGAGATCCGCCAGGTGGTCGCCACCCTGCCAGCCGAAGGCCGGGTGGAGGATCTTCTCCGGCTGGCGCTGCGCGACCTGGCGGCGGCACGTTGAGGGACGAAGCCGTCGAGCGGGTGGTGGCGCCCACCGCGGACCCGCTCGAGTCGGCGGAGGAGTCCAACCTCAGACCGCGTCGCCTTTCCGATTTCGTCGGTCAGCCGGAGCTGAAGGAGCACCTCGGCATCGTCCTCGAGGCCGCCCGCCGGCGAGGCCAGCCTTCCGACCACGTGCTGCTCGCCGGACCCCCCGGGCTCGGCAAGACCTCGATGGCGGGGATCATCGCCCACGAGATGGAGGCCAGCCTCCGGGTCACCTCCGGCCCGGCGCTGGTGCGCGCCGGGGACCTGGCCGCGATCCTCACCAACCTCGCCCCCGGCGAGGTCCTCTTCGTGGACGAGATCCACCGCCTCGGCCGGGCGGTCGAGGAGATCCTGTACCCGGCGATGGAGGACTTCCAGCTCGACATCGTCCTCGGCAAGGGACCCTCGGCCCGCACGATCCGCCTCGACCTGCCGCAGTTCACGCTGGTGGGGGCCACCACCCGCACCGGACTCATCACCGGGCCGCTGCGGGACCGTTTCGGCTTCACCGCCCGCCTCGACTACTACTCGGCCGCCGATCTGGACGCGATCGTCATCCGCTCCGCCGGCATCCTCGCGGTCCCGATCGAGCCGGCCGGCGCGGCCGAGATCGCCCACCGCAGCCGGGGGACCCCGCGCATCGCCAACCGCCTGCTCAAGCGGGTCCGGGACTTCGCCGAGGTGCGTGGCGACGGGTCTGTCAACCTGGAGGTCGCCCGGGAGGGCCTCCGGATCTTCGGCGTAGACGACCTCGGCCTCGACAAGGTCGACCGGGCGATCCTCGACGCGGTGTGTGCCCGCTTCGGGGGCGGCCCGGTCGGACTGTCGACCCTGGCGGTGAGCGTGGGGGAGCAGCCCGAGACGGTCGAGGAGGTCTACGAGCCTTTCCTGCTCCAGCTCGGGCTGCTGATGCGCACCCCCAAGGGCCGGGTGGCCACCCCTGCCGCGTGGCGCCACCTCGGACTGCCCGCACCGGCGGGGACCGGCGAGCCGGCCGGTCTGTTCGACCCGCCCGCGGGCTGAGAAGCCGCCGCGGTGCGCTAAGGTCGCTCGGTCCCGGCCTCGGGAGCACCTTTCGCCATGCACCTCCTCCTCCTCACCATGCTGCTCGCCACGACGAGCACGGCCAAGCCCAAAGCGTCGGGGGGGTCATCGTTCTTCCTGGTGATCGTCCTCGCGCTGGCGGTCCTGTACTTCTTCGTGCTCCGGCCGCGCCAGCGGCGGGCTCGCCAGAAGGGAGGGTCCCGCTCCAACCTCGGGGTCGGCGACGAGGTGGTCACCGCCGGGGGCATCCTCGGGCGCATCGTGGCCATCGCCGGCGACGAGATCGTCGTGGAGGTCGCCCCGGGAAGCACGCTCACCTTCTGGCGGCGGGCGGTCAACCTGCGCAGCTCGGTCGCCGGCGCTCCCCCCTCGGGCGCGGCGACCACCCAGCCGCCCCCGCCCGGGCCACCCGAGTGGCCCGGATCGGAGGGCTCCCCGGAGGCCTCCGACGGAGGTCACTACGGAGCCTCCGACGGAGGTCACTACGGAGCCTCCGACGGAGGTCACTACGGGGTCGAGGACCGCTACGACGACGGCGAGGAGGGCACCGGCAGCGAACCCTCGGGCCACTTCGAGCCAGAGTCCGACGTCGAGCCAGAGTCCGACGTCGAGCCAGAGTCCGACGTCGAGCCAGAGTCCGACGTCGAGCCGGCCTCCGGCGAGGACGGCCGCTCCGGCGGGGACGACGAGGACCAGGGTGGCGACGCTGGAGTGGCCGGCGAGGATGCCGGGGCGGGCGGGTGGAGCGACAGCGGACCCGCCCAGCCGGTCTACGAGCCCGACGGCTCCGGCGACGACCAGCCGGCCTCCGACGGGTGGGACGACGGCCTGCAGAGCGAGGGGAGCGAGGCCCCCGGCGACAGCGCCGGCGGCGCGGGCGAGGGGCACTGAGGGTGCGCCGGCGCGGCCTGTGGGCCTCGCTGCTCGGGATCATCCTCCTCGCCGCCGCGTCCCTCGGGGCGACGTTCGCGGCCGGCCGGTCGGTCCT
>JAJZWW010000224.1 GCA_021846485.1 Actinomycetes bacterium | reverse complement strand
GAGGACTACCCCGACGCCGACCACGAGTTGGGCAAGGTCAACTTCGTCCAACGCCAGACCGACGAGCGCGGACCCTATGCGCCGATCGCCATCAACCCCGAGCCTCTGCCAGTGATGCCGGTGGAGCTGGCCGCCCTGTTCGAGGACGGACACTAATGTTCGTCAAACCGTGCCGACTCCGCGGCTTGGTGCCTGGGGCGGTCAATCGGCGTAGCGCCACGGAAGCGTGGCCGGTGATTCCCGAGTCGCCCACACGCGCCGCCGTCCGAGGGTGATCTGGGCGATGACCGATCGCGCTCCCCAGATCCATAGGGCCATCGGCCTCCTCGATGGACGCTGGACGCTACGGATCTTGGCCGAGTTGGAGCGAGGAGGGCGCCGCTATCAGGAGCTCCATGATGCGCTGGATGGCATCTCCTACAAGGTCCTCACCGAGACGCTTCGTCGCGCCGAGCGCGACGGGCTCATCGCCCGACATCTCGATGGCAGACGAGTCGAGACCGCCACGCTCTACGAGCTGACCGACCTTGGCCGGTCCCTCGAGGCGCCGTTGGCCGCGATGGCCCAATGGGCGGAGCGCAACTGGCCGGCGGTCGAAGCAGCCCGCCACCACTGGGATCGGCTACTTCAGGCGAGCGGCTGAGGCGGCTCAACATGGTTCGGTCGTCGGCTTATCGAACGGAGCTGCCTGGTAGGCAGAGCGCGGGTTCGAGTGAGCCGTCCAATGCTCGGCCATCGTCTCGTTGTGCGGGCGTGGAGTCAGCTCGGTCTGACCCAGGCCTCAGGTGCGTGTTGGGCGAGGACCCGGGTAGCCGATCTGTGAATCTCGGCACGCTGCTGTTCTGGCAGCGAAGCGAAAGGCCTGGCTCGGTCGCTTCGAGCAGCTTCTCGACTTTCCGTAACAGTCGCCCTCGGGCCCTGGTGATGGGCGAGGATGTGGGTCGATCCGAACTGGCGGTCTGTCGCGTCGGGCCGTCGACGTTGGGGCCGGCTGGTCGGGCGAGTTGCTGATCGCAGGGTGCGATCGCTCTTAGCGCGGTGCGTTCTCGCACCTCGAAGTGTGTTGGCGCTCGTTGAAGTGCCCATTTCCTTGGTGCTATTGGTGGACATCGTTGGAGATGCGGGTCTGTGCGCCTCGTTCCGTGTGGCTCCCTCAGGCCCGCCTCCAGGGGAGGTGCGCTCCTGTGCGACACGGTCGGCAAGGTGGTGGTGCGATGGTGGTCGCCGCTCTCGTCGGCACGTGTGCGCTCGCGGGCTGTTCCAACTCCCACGGTGACGCGACGGGCCACCCGACGACCACCGCTCCGTCGGCGTCCACTTCTACGACCTCGACGCCGTCCTCGACCAACACAACCCCGTCGGCCGATTCGGCGGTGCTCGCCGCCTACCGTGCCGGCTGGGCGGCGTTCGAGCACGCGCTGGCGGACGCTAACCCGGAGAACCCGGAGCTGGCGGCGACGATGGTTCCACCGCAGCTGACGGGGGTCCGGGCGAACCTGACTGTGGACCGCCAGCAGGGCATGGTGGGAAGAGGCTCGTTCACGCTTCACCCGAAGGTCGTCTCGCTGTCCGCAACGACGGCGAGGGTCGTGGACTGCGCCTACAGCACCTCGGTGCTCGTGTACGCGAAGACCGGGAAGCCGGTACCACCACTCACGCCCCCCGAGAACGACGGGGTCAGCTCCGAGCTGATCCTTACCGGCGGCGCGTGGAAGGTCTACAAGCAGACGGTGACGGACGGGAAATGCGCTCCCGGCTCCTGACCCTGGTTGCCTCGATGGCCGCCGTCGGCTTCGTGCTGGCCGGCACCAGCCCTGCCTGGGCGGCGGACACCGGCGGGGAGAACACCGCGAACGCTCAGGCTTCGGGCGGCACGCTCACCGTGCAGGCCGGCCATACCTACTGGACGCCGCCGGCCAACTCGTCGTGGGCGACGCCGGGAAACAGCGACCCGCGGCAGGGCACGCCGAATCCGCCCCAGCCCTACGGCTGCACCTACACCGCGGGCGGCCCGTCGGTCACCGCCAGCCTCGGGGTCGGCGGCCCGCAGCCCGGCCAGTGGGTGTTCCCGGTCTGTGCCGGTCCCGGGGTGCTCAACCCGATGCCGCCGGTGTGGGTGACCGGCGCGCAGCCGCCGGCCGCAGGCGTGATCCAGGTGAACCCGGTGGTCGTGGCCCAGCAGGCGGTGCGCCAGCTCGGCTTCGCGTCGCCGGCGATCGAGATGGCCCCGCCGTCTGGGAGCCCGCAACTCGTGGGGGTGGCGACGTGGTTGTGGATCGCCCCGGGCGCCTGGCGGACGCTCACCGCGTCGGCCACGGCAGGGCCGGTGACGACGACGGCGACGGCGACGCCTTCCAAGGTCGTCTGGGACATGGGCGACGGCCAGAGCGTGACCTGTGACGGCCCCGGCACCGCCTACAGCCCTTCTGCCCCGAACGCCACGACGGGCTGTTCCTACACCTGGCCCGGCCCGGGCAGCTTCACCGTGACCGCGACCGTGTACTGGTCGGTGACCTGGACGGCGAGCGGCGCGCCGGGGGGCGGGAACCTCGGCGTCCAGGCCGGGCCGCCGGCCCAGGTGCCGGTCACGGTGACCGAGTCGCAGGCGATCAACACCCCGACCGGGGGGAGCGGCTAGGAGAAGGGCACTCGATTGGCGACGACGGCTGCAGCATCGCGAACCAACGGGCAGCGGGCAGGTGCGGGTGCGGGTGCGCACCCTGGGGGCGCGCGTGGCTTGGGCCGGCACCGCCAGCTCCCTCTCGTGGTGGTCGGTGTGTTGCTGGTGCTCGGCTGCGCGCTGGCCTTCGTCGACGCCTCGGTGCATCTCGGGAGCCGGGAGGAGGTGCTGGTGGTCGCCCAGCCGGTCGCGGCCGGCCAGGTTCTCACCGCGGCCGACCTGCGGGCGGCTCGGGTCTCGACCGGCAGCGGCTTGGACGTGGTCCTGGTAGGAGGGGAGTCGAGCGTGATTGGTCGGCGGGCGGCGGTGCCGCTCGTTGCCGGATCGCTGCTGAGCGCGACGGAGGTGGGTGCGGCCCCGCCGATCGGCTCGGGCTCGGACGAGGTGGCTGTCGGGTTGAAGGCGGGCGCCTTCCCGCCGGACCTGGCGCCCGGCGATCGGGTGCAGGTCGTCCCCGTCGCCTCCGCCTCGGGCGGGGGCACCGGGAGCATGGCGAGCGGGAGCCCGGTGGATGCGACGGTGCTCGCGGTGGACGCCGCCCCGCCGGGTTCGGGCAGCCCGACGGTGTTCTCCCTCCAGGTCGCAAGTGCCGACGCGGACGAGGTGGCTTCCTTGGCCGCGGCCGGTGAGGCCAGCCTGATCGAGGTCGGAGCGGGGGGCTGAGGTGGGCGTCGTCACCTTCGGTTCGGTCCGCTCCTGCGCGGTGACCACTGTGGCCCTCGCCCTGGCTGCCACCTGGCCGAGCCGATCTGACTCAAGTGGGCGCCGGGTGCTGTTGATCGAGGCCGACCCGGCGGGCGGGACGTTGGCCGGGTCGTCGGGCTGGCCGGCCGAGCCGAGCTTGGTGTCGCTCGCCGCGGCTGCCCGCCGGGGCGGCGACCCCGAGCTGGTGTGGGAGCACTGCCAGGAGCTTCCCGGGGGGACGGCGGTGCTGGCCGGGCCGGCCTCGGCCGACCAGGCGCGTCATGCGCTCGGGATGCTGGAGGGGTGGCTCGCCCGTCTCGGCGCGCTTCACGCGGACGTGCTGGTGGACTGCGGGAGGCTGGACCCGGCCTCGACCGTCCTCGGGGTGTTCGAACAGGGCGAGCGGGCGGTGCTGGTCTCCCGTCCCTGCCTGGCCGACCTGCAGGCCGTTGCGACCCGGCTCGAAGCCGGCCCGTTCGTCGGGGACCGCCTCGGGCTGGTGGTCGTCGGGGAGGGGCGTTACCCCGACGGCGAGATCGCCGAGGCGCTCGGGGTCGAGGTGCTGGCTCGCCTGCCGTGGGACCCTGACGCCGCCCAGGCGCTGGTGTCGGTGCCGGCCTCGGCCCGGGAGCTGCGCCTGGCGCCGTTGGTCCGGGCCGCCAGGACCCTCGCCGGCCGGCTCGCCGCCGGCCTGGACGCCACCGCGCCGGTCCATGCCGGGCCGGTTCATGCCGGGCCGGTCCCGGCCACCGAGGCGGGGACGGCGTCGGTGCGCAGCCGGGTGTGGCGAGCGATCCGCCCCGAGACGAAGCCCGCCGGGTCGAATGGGAGCGCACCGGAGGAGGTGTCGCGATGACGCCGGACGCTTCGGTGGTGGCCGAGCTGCGGACCGAGGTCCTGTCCGCGCTCACGGCGCGCGAGCGGGAGCTGGCCGTCGCCGGGCGCCCACCACTTGGCCCGGCCGACGAGCAGGCCCTCGGCCGACAGTTGATCGCCGAGGCCCTGGAGCGTCGGGCCAACGACGCCCTCCGCCAGGGTGCGTCGGTGCTGGGCGCGCCTGAGGAGGACGAGCTGTCACGGGCCGCCTTCGACGCGCTGTTTCGCCTCAACCGGCTGCAGCGGCTGCTCGACGACCCGTCGATCGAGAACATCAACGCCAACGGCTGCGACCAGGTGTGGGTCCGCTACGCCGACGGCCGTCGCGAGCAGGTGGCGCCCATCGCCTCCTCCGACGAGGAGCTGGAGGAGATGCTGCGCACCGCAGCGGCCCGCACCGGGATCGGCGAGCGCCGCTTCGACCGCGGCTCGCCCCGCCTGTCCCTGCAGCTGCCCGACGGCTCGCGGCTGTTCGCGTTGATGGCGGTGGCCGCGAGACCGTGCCTGTCCATCCGCCGCCACCGCTACCTGCGCATCACCCCCGACGACCTGGTGCGCCTCGGCACCCTCGACCTCGCCCTTCGCGAGTTCGTCCGCGCCGCCATGCTGGCGAGGAAGTCCTGCATCATCTGCGGCGGCACCGGAGCCGGCAAGACCACCCTGCTCCGCGCCATGGCCGCCGACATCCCGCCCACCGAGCGCCTCGTCACCATCGAGGACTCCCTCGAGCTCGGCCTCGACCGCTTCGGTGACCTGCACCCCGACGTCGTCGCGTTGGAGGCCCGGGAGCCGAACCTCGAGGGCGAGGGCGGGGTCAGCCTGGCCGAGCTGGTCCGCTGGGCGCTGCGCATGAGCCCCGACCGGGTGATCGTCGGCGAGGCCAGGGGCGAGGAAGTCCTGGCTTTGCTCAACGCCATGAGCCAGGGCACCGACGGGTCGATGGCCACCCTGCACGCCTCCAGCTCGCGCGGTGCGTTCTCCAAGCTGGCGACCTACGCGGTGCAGGCCCCCGAACGCCTCCCACTGGAGGCGACGAACCTGCTGGTCGCCAACGCCGTCCACTTCGTCGTCCACCTGGCCCAGGACGGCGACCGCCGCTACGTCGCCTCGGTGCGCGAGGTCGTCGACGCCGAGGGACCGATGGTGGTCTCCAACGAGATCTTCCGGCCCGGTCCCGACGGCCGGGCCGTGCCCGGCGCCCCCATGCGCAGCGACACCTTGGACCAGCTTGCCGCGGTCGGATTCGACTCGGGCCTGCTCGATCGGCCCCAAGGCTGGTGGGAGACGTGAGCGCCCTGGCCGGCCTGTGCGGGGCAGGGGTCGGCCTCGGGCTGGTGCTGGTCGTCGCCGGCTGGCGGGGTATCGACCTGCCCCGCCCGACCCGCCATCTCGACCGACGAAGAGTGGAGCGGGCGAACCTGCGCATCGGCCTCGCCGTCGGCGCCGCGGTCGTGGTCGGTGCGGCCACCGGGTGGCCGGTGGGCGCCGTGCTGGCCGGCCTGGCCGGATGGGGCGCGCCGAGCATGTTGGGCGGCGCACGCCGCCACCAGGCGGCCGTCGGG
>JAJZWW010000223.1 GCA_021846485.1 Actinomycetes bacterium | reverse complement strand
ACTGCGCCTGCGGGCTCTACCTGGGTGATCCCACCGCCTGGTCGGATCGCCTGCCAGATCGCTGACCCGCTTTCACGCGAGAACTTCCGCGGAGGACCACTTAGCCACCGAGGAGAGACTTGCCTGCTGGACGGTTTCGCACCCACGCCCGCGGGTGGTGGCTGGTGGAGAAGCGCGGCGGGCAGGTTCGTTCTTTCCCGGTAGAAGCCCGCCAGCAC
This sequence comes from Actinomycetes bacterium, assembly GCA_021846485.1. GTDB lineage: Bacteria > Actinomycetota > Acidimicrobiia > Acidimicrobiales > Palsa-688 > JAKAQB01. Next base: position 5,641 of record JAJZWW010000223.1, on the reverse strand, counting down.
CACCCCGCGTGATCAGAGCGCCCGGGAGGGGGCGCTCCCGGCCCGGCCCCCGGACGCAACCCTCGTGCTGGGTACCCTGCAGCGTGCCCGAGGAGCGTGTCTTCGCCGCCCGCCTGATGCGTCTCGGTCTCGCCGACGAGCTCGGAGCGACCATCGGGCGCGTCGAGGACGTGGTCGTTGCCCCGGCCCACGGCCTGTCGTCCCCCCGGGTGCTCGGCTTCGTGGCGAACGTGCAGCGGCGGCGGATCTTCGTGAGCGCCGGCCGCGCGGCCTCCATCGGCCCCGGAGGCATCACCCTTCGGGGGGGGACCGTGGACCTGCGGCACTTCCGCTCGCGCGACGGCGAGATCCTCTTGAGCGCGCTCTTCGGCCGGGGCCTGGGAGCGGAGGTCGTGACCGACGTAGCCCTGGCCCCCGGCGACCGGGGGGAGTGGGAGGTCGTGAGCGTCGCCCTGGGCGCCCGACGGGCGCTGTACCAGAGGACCCGCCGGGTGGTCGACTGGCAGGACGCCCGGGAGCTGTTCGACGGTGGACCGGTCGGGGCTCAGCTCGCGGCACTGCGGGACATGAACCCGACCGACATCGCCGCCACCGTCCACGCCCTGCCACCCGGACGCCGGGCCCTGATCGCCAAGGCCGTCCCCGACGAGCAGCTCGCCGACATCTTGGAGGAGCTTCCCGAGGACGAGCAGGTCCGGCTCCTGGAGGATCTCGACCTCGCCCGGGCGGCCGACGTGGTCGAGGAGATGGAACCCGACGATGCCGCCGACCTGCTCGCGGCCATGCCCGCCGAGCGCAGGGTGCAGTTTCTCACCGCCCTCGAGCCCGAGGATGCCGCCGCGATAAGCCGGCTGCTGCGCTACGACGCCACCACTGCCGGCGGGCTCATGACCCCCGAGCCGATAATCCTTGCCCCGGACGTGTCGGTAGCGGAAGCCCTCGCGCGGCTCCGAGACCCCGACGAGCCGCCAGCGATCGCTGCCCAGGCGTTCGTCTGCGAGCCGCCGACCGACACCCCCACAGGCCGGTTCCTCGGCATGGTCGGCTTCCAGCGCCTCCTGCGTGAGCCGCCCGCCCACCCCGTCGCCAGCTGCATCAGCGGCGCTGACTTCGTCCGTCCCGAGCTCGACGAGCGGGAGGTGGCCGAGCGCCTGGCCGCCTACAACCTGATCGCAGTGGCGGTCTGCGACAGCACCGGCCGTCTCCTCGGGGCGGTGACCGTCGACGACGTGCTCGACCGGGTGCTGCCGGTCGGCTGGCGCAAGCGGAGGCGCTGAATGCTCCGCCGCAGGGCGCCCGGCCGGGTCCGTCGCCGCGACGACGTGGCTCGCCCTCGGGGCACGACTGTGGGTCTCGGCACCCACGTGGACTCCGAGACCTTCGGGCGCTTCTCCGAGACCCTCGCCCGCTATTTCGGGACGGCCCGCTTCCTCACCATCCAGACGGTTGTCGTCTTCATCTGGATCATCTTGAACACAGTAGGCTTCGTTCGCCACTGGGACCCCTACCCCTTCATCCTGCTCAACCTGGTGTTCTCGACCCAGGCGGCGTACGCCGCGCCGTTCATCCTGCTCGCCCAGAACCGCCAGGACGAGCGGGACCGGGCGAGCATCGAGCGCGACCGGCAGGTCGCCGCCCGCACCCAGGCGGACACCGAGTTCCTCGCCCGGGAGCTCGCCGCGGTCCGCTTGTCGCTCGTCGGCATCGGCACTGCCGAGGAGGTCACCCGCTCGCTCAGAGCCCTCGAGGAGTCGCTCCACCAGGTGGAGCGGCGCTTCGAGGAGTTGGCCGGGGTGGCGCCATCTCCTCCAACGGACCCGCCAGTGTCCGGTGAGGAGGGCTCCGCCTAGTCAGTACGCACGGCACATGGCGGCTGGCAGTGGGCCGGCCCCGGCCCACTCGGTCCCGTACCTCCCGGCCTACTCCGTCCGTACCGCCCGGCCGCCGCCACCTGGTCCGGCAGTACCTGCGCTACCGCTGTCGCTAGCTCGCGGCCTTGGCTACCGCTGGCCGTCCAGGCTGGTCGCTTCGAACCCCACCACCGGGTCGTCGAGGGGCACGACGAGCTGCAGGTCCGGGTGGGTGTGGGTGTCGGCGAGGAGCTTGACCGCGGTCCCGTAGGCTCGGAAGGCGACGACGTGTCCGGCGAAGGGCACGGTCTCGTCCACGAAGCGCATGTCGAGCAGCCCGGTGCCGCCCACCTCGGCGATGTCCTCCTGGATGCGCTGCATGGCCAGCTCGCGGGCGGCGTAGAGGGTCTCGGTGAAGTTGGTCAGCTCGACGTTCTGGCGCACCTGGCCGAGAGCGGCGCCCACCCCCCTCCGTGGGGCGTGCACGTAGGAGGCTCCCCCGACCAGGTCTATCGGGTACCAGCCGGAGCGGCTCAGCACGACGAAGTCTCGGGCGGACAGGTCGCAGAGGAAAGGGGAGGGGTAGCGGACCGGGAAATGGCTCCCTCCGTGACCGTCGCTGGCCGCCCGCACGGCGGTGCCGAGCATGACCACCAGGTAGCGGTGGGGGGACAGCTGGAGCTCGATGTCGACCGCCACCACCCCCATCGCCCCGATCTGGGCGGCCTCCGCCCGCATCTGGTTGCGGGCGAGCAGGAACGCCCGGGAGAAGGCGTAGTCGGCGGCTTGGACCTGCCCCGTGCTCCAGGTCCAGCTACCCGGCGGGATGGTGGTGCACGCGGTGGCGGTCACGACGGTGGCCGGCTCCAGCCCGACGGCGTGGAGGAGCAGGACCTCGTCGAGGCTCAGGTTGCTCGTGCAGCCCCGGCCGATGTCGGCGGCGCCATGGGCCTCGGCGAGCAGCCGGCCGACCTCGCCCAGGTCGGCCTCGCGATGCGCCCGGTCGGCGAACGGCCCGGCGGGGTCAGTCATCGAGGCCCACCGTGGTCACCGGAGCGGCTATTGGCATCGTCGGGCGCACCCGCCGCACGAGCGAGCCGAGGATCTGGCAGCTCACGTAGGTGGTGCGACCCTCCATCTCGTGGGCGGCGAGCTGGACATCGTAGAGCGAGTGCCCTCCGGCCTGGCGTGCAGCGTCCTGGAGGGCTCGGGAGCGCGCCAAGTGGTGCACGTCCTGGATCGGCTCGAGCGGGCTGCCCGCACCGACCAGGTTCGGTCCCCAGTGCTCCATGTAGCACCCCTCGTACATCACCGCAGTGCATCGGGAGTAGAGGACCGAAGCCGGGGCGTAACCGGCCTCCACCAGCTTGGCCAGCTTGTGGCCGGCGATCCGTGTCGTCCACAGGGGGCCGGCACCGGCGCCGGCGAGGCGCACGGCCGTCCCATAGAGGTGGACCTCGCTGCTGCGGTCGTTGGTCGGGTGGCTCATCTCCACCCGGGCGCCGACCACCCCATGGGCCCCCAGGCCGCGGGCTTCGTCCACCAGGCGCTGGTGGGCGGTGGAGAAAGCGGTGCTCCACGCCTCGTCCAAGGCGGTGGCCACCCCCAGCCACCCGGGCGGGGGGTGGTCGTTGCCGCCGCCACCCCACCCGTAGCCGCACGGGTAGTTGGTGACGACCGCAGCCTGGTAGGTGCTCCACCCGGCGAGCTGCCCGCAGAAGAAGCCCTGGACCAGGGCGAGCGGCTCCAGGCCCATCGACAGGCAGGCGGCGAAGTCGGGGGTGGTGAGCCCAGAGTCGAAGACCCCCGGGCGCTCCGTGGCGGGGGACACGTCAGCGCTCCCTGCGGGGCTGCGCCCCGCACCCATCGGCGGCAGGGACCCCAACCCCGCCGCCCTGCCGTGCTCGCTGCGCTCCCACGTCAGTTGTCGAAGGAGATGATCGTGGTGGGCTGGGGGATGCTCACCGGGGCGTTGCCGACGCGGGCGACGGCGGTCCCTAGGGAGAGGAACTCGATGGTGTGCTCGCCCCACATGTGGTTCTTCTCCTCGAGGCGCATCCCGACCACGCCCGCGGCGGCCAGCCCGGTCGCCTCGTCCTGCATCCGCTTCATCGCCAGCTCCCGGGCGTCGTACATCGCCTGGGTGAAGTTCTCGAGCTCCCCGTTGCGGCCCATCTGCCCGAGCGCCTGGCCGATGCCGCGGTGGGCTATGTGGTAGACGCAGGTGCCCATCACCAGCGCGAGCGGGAAGTAGCCGGTCTGGGTGAGGGTCCAGAAATCCTGGCCAGAGAGGTCGCTGGTGAACGGCTTCCCCTGGTTGTTGCGGTAGGAGCGGCCGTCCTCGGCCTTCACCGCCGTTCCCACCGCGATGAACTCGGCGGAGTCGTTGCCCCATTCGTAGAACTTGACGTCGAGGCGGACCCCGACGACGCCGTCGGCGCCCAGCTGGTCGGCTTCTTCCTCCATCCGCTTCATCGCCAGCTCCCGGGCGTTGTACATCGCCTCGGAGAGCTTGGTCATCTCCTGGGAGGAACCCCAGTTACCCTTCTGCAGGCCGATGTGGTAGATCGAGCTGCCCATCACCAGCCCGAGGGGATGGAAGCCGGCCCGTTTGACGAGCAGGAACTCGTTGACCGACAGGTCGCTGGTGAACATCCCGTGCTCCAGCTCCTGGAGGCGGGCTCCGGCATCCTTCGGCAGGTCGCTGGTGGTCATCTGGGGAAAGTCCTCCGGTGGTGGCGGGTTGGGACGGGCGGAGGCCGGACCCGGGCGCGGCGGCCCGGCCCCGCCGGCGGGCTACTGGCCGACTACGAGGTCCTGGAGAGCCTGGCGGGCGGCCTGGTTGCCGACCGCCTCTTGCTGCAGGGCGGAAAGGAGGCGGTGGAGCCACTGCTCGATCGGCAGCTGCTCGCTGCGGATGCGGATGCCTCCCGAGGAGCGCCCGACCGAGCAGCGCACGGCGTGGCCGTCGAGGCGGGCCTCGTACTCGTCGGGGTCGAGGCGGACGACGACGGCCTGCAGCTCGTCGGGCTTCTTGTGCAGGAGCCCGCCGCCGCCGGCCCGGCGGATCTCGACGCGGTCGCCGAGGGAGTCCTGGAGGGACTTGCCGAGGACCCGCAGGAGCATCTTCACGTCCTGGTTGTTGGCGAGGACCGCGGCGACGCTCAGCTCGAGGTCGGGCTGGCCGGCCATCCCCGGGTCGAGGTCGCTCACGGCGCGGGGGTGCTCGTCGACTCGTCGCCCGAGCCGAGCTCGGCAGGTGCCGGCGGGGCGGCCAGACCGGCCTGCGCCTTGAGCGCGGTCAGCTCGGAGTCGACCGAGCTGCCGGCGCCTATCTGGTCGAGCTCCTTTTGGATGTCGTCGCCGTGGTTGGCTCCCACCTCGTCGAGCACCCCCGACTCGAGCAGCTCGTCGAGGGCGCCGGCGTGGGCCTGGGCTGCGGCGATCTTGTCCTGGGCCCGCTGGAGGGCGGCGTTGGAGCCGTTGAAGGTGTCGGAGATGCCGGCCACCTGGTCGTTGACCGACGAGACCGCGGTCGAGGCGGCGTACTAGGCCTTCATCGTCTCCTTCTGGGTGCGGAACTGGTTGACCCGCGCCTGGAGCGCCTGGAGGGTCGAGGTCAGCTTGTCCTGCTGCTCGACGAGCTGCTGGTGCTGGGGCTCCATCCCGTCGATCTGCTGCTGGGCCACCTGCTTGCGGCTGAGGGCTTCGCGGGCGAGGTCCTCACGGCCGGCAGTCAGGGCCTGCTGGGCCTGCTGGGTGAGGGTGTCCTGGGAGGGGCGTAGCTGGTC
>JAJZWW010000222.1 GCA_021846485.1 Actinomycetes bacterium | reverse complement strand
CTCACCCATCCCCGCTACTGGGTCGACAAGGAGTACCTCGCCCACCTCAGCGGGGGACCGCTGCGCCCCCATCAGCTCCGCCAGTTGCGCGAGGGGGTGGACCTCGACGACGGCACGACCGCCCCGGCGCGGGTCTCCCAGCCATCACCGGACCTGCTGCGCATCACCATCCACGAGGGGCGCAACCGCCAGGTGCGTCGGATGTGCTCGGCCGTCGGCCATCCCGTGGTGCGCCTCGTCCGGGTCCGCATCGGGCCCCTGCGCGACCCGGACCTCGCCCCAGGGGCCTGGCGGGCCCTGACCCCGCGGGAGGTGCGCGCCCTGGAGACCGCCGCGGCTCGTCCCGGCCCGAGCGGCAACGGCCCGCCTGCCGGCCGTGGCTCTCGGAGGCTCGGCACCACCGGCCGCCCTCCGAGCTACACCGCCATGCGGGCAACGCCAGGTGTGCTCGGGTGCGGCGAAGGTGATGGTGCCACTCCCTGACGACCCGCTCCGGGCCCTCGACATGGAGGCGGTCCGTCGCGGCACGACCCGGAGCGGGTGCTCCCGCTGACTGGCCGGAGCGCGCCGCCGCCCGAGGGTCCGGGCCCGGTGCGTCTCGGCCGCCGAAAGGGCGCCCTGGGGAGGCGTGGGCGGCTCACTGGATAGGCTCAGCCGTCGTGCCCGCCGACCGCCCCTGCCGGTGACCGCCTCGGAGCCCCGGCGCGCCCAGGTGGTCGGCGTCGGGCTGATCGGCGGCTCCCTCGGTGCCGCGCTCCGGGCTCGGGGCTGGCAGGTGACCGGCTCGGACGCCGACCCACAGCGGGCGGACCGGGCGCTGGCCGAGGGGGTGCTCGACGCGGTCGGGACCGATCCCGAGGCGGCGGTGACCTTCGTCGCCACGCCGGCCGGGGCGGTCGTCGAGGAGGCCCGGGCGGCCCTCGCCCGCGGCGGGGTGGTCACCGACGTGGCAGGGGTCAAGGGCCCGATCGTCTCCGCCCTGCCCGAGGCCGGCTTCGTCGGCGGCCACCCGATGGCCGGCTCCGAGCAGCAGGGCCTGGACGGCGCCGACCCCGACCTGTTCGAGGGGGCGACCTGGGTGCTCACGCCGACCGCCACGACCGACGCCCGGGCGTACGCCACGGTCCAGTCGGCGGCCGCGTCGCTCGGCGCGCTGGTCGTCGCCGTCCCGCCGGACCGCCACGACCGCCTGGTCGCCCTGGTCTCCCACGTGCCGCACCTGACCGCCGCGACCCTCATGAACCTCGCGGCCGACTCCGCCTTGGAGCACGGCACCCTCCTGCGCCTGGCGGCCGGCGGCTTCCGGGACATGACCCGGGTGGCCGCGGGTGACGCGGCGATCTGGCCCGACGTCTGCGCCGACAACCGGGAGGCTGTCGTCGCCACCCTCGACGGCCTCCTAGGGGCCCTCGGCCAGCTGCGCGAAGCGGTGGAACGCGGCGACCGCAAGATGCTGCTCGACCACCTGGAGCGGGCCGGCGAGGCCCGCCGCAACCTGCCGGTGGGTGCTCCCGCCCCGAGCGAGAGCGTCGAGATCCGGGTTCCGGTGCCCGACCGCCCGGCAGTGCTCGCCGAGGTCACCACCCTCCTGGCCGAGGTCGGCGTCAACATCTACGACGTCGAGATCGCCCACTCCGCCGAGGGGGAGCGGGGGGTGCTGGTGCTGGTCGTCTCCGCCGCCGCGGTGCCCATCGCCCGGGAGGTGCTCACCGGCCGGGGGTACCGCCTGTCGGTGAAGCGGATGGAGGGGTAGCGGTGGGCACCCGACTGGCCGTCGCCCCCGCCCGGCGAGGGTTGCGGGGGAGCATCCGGTTGCCGGGCGACAAGTCGGTCTCGCACCGCGGGCTGCTCCTCGCCGCCCTCGCCGAGGGCACCTCGCGCCTCAGCGGGCTGTCGGGCGGCGCAGATGTGGCACACACCGCGGCGGCGGTGGCCGCCTGTGGGGCGGAGGTCCGCCGCGAGGACGCGACGACGCTCACTGTGGCCGGCGGGGAGGGGTGGCTCCACGAGCCCGGAGCGGTCCTCGACGTGGGCAACTCCGGCACCGGCATCCGGCTCCTCGCCGGCTGGGCGGCCGCTCGCCCGTGGCTCACGGTCCTCCAAGGGGACGCCTCGGTGGCCCGTCGGCCGATGGGGCGGGTCGCCGAGCCCCTGCGGAGGATGGGTGCCGCGGTCGACGGCCGAGCCGGGGGTACGCTGGCGCCGCTGGTCGTCCGCGGCGGGGCGCTCACCGGCGTCGAGCACCGGCCGGCGATCTCCAGCGCCCAGGTGAAAGGCGCCGTGCTGCTCGCCGGGCTCGGTGCCGGCGGTGAGACCGTGGTCTACGAGCCGGTCCCGACCAGGCGGCACACCGAGGAGCTCCTGGAACGCTTCGGCGCCGAGGTCCGCCACGGCCCCGGGTGGGCCTCGGTGCGGCGCTCACGCCTCCAGCCCGTCGAGCTGGCCGTCCCCGCCGACCCCTCGCAGGCGGCGTTCTGGGTGGTCGCGGCCACCTTGGTGGCCAGCAGCGACCTGTTGCTCGAGCGGGTCTACGTCGGGCCCGGGCGGGCCGGCTTCCTCGACGTGCTCGCCCGGATGGGCGCGGACGTCACCCTGGAGGGGGAGGACCCCGCTGGCCGGACCGCCGACCTTCGGGTGCGCTCCGCAGCTCTCGCCGCGACGACCGTCGCCGGCGAGGAGGTGCCCGGGCTGATCGACGAGATCCCGGCCCTGGCGGTGGCTGCCGCCTGCGCCGAGGGCACGACGACTTTCGCCGACGCCGGGGAGCTGCGGGTGAAGGAGTCGGACCGGGTGGCGACCACCGTGGCCGCCTTGCGGGCGATCGGGGTCGCCGCCGACGAGCGGCCCGACGGGCTGGTCGTCGAAGGCGGCGCGCTGGAGGGCGGGGCGGTCGACGCGGCCGGTGACCACCGCATCGCCATGGCCTTCGCGGTCGCCGGGCTGGCGTCGGCCGGCGGGGTGAGCGTCGACGGCTGGGAGGCGGTCGCGACCAGCTATCCCGGTTTCGAGGAGGAGCTCCGGCGGTGCGGGTGATCGCCATCGACGGACCGGCGGGGTCGGGTAAGTCGACCGTGGCGCGACGGGTCGCCGACCGCCTCGGCCTGGACTACCTGGACACCGGCGCGATGTACCGGGCGGTGACCTTCGCCGCGATCCGGCGGGGCATAGACCCCGACGACGCCGAGCTGGTCGCCGAGCTGAGCCGGGCCCTGACCCTGGAGGTCGCCGACACTGTCACCGTCGACGGGGTCGACGCCACCGTGGAGATCCGCAGCCCGGAGGTCACCCGGGCCGTCTCGACGGTGGCCGCCAACCCCGAGGTGCGCCGGGAGCTGGTGGCGCGCCAGCGGGAGTGGGCCGCGGCCCGGGGGGGAGGCGTGGTCGAGGGCCGCGACATCGGCAACGTCGTGTTCCCCGATGCCCCGATCAAGGTCTACCTGACCGCCGACGACGCGGAGCGGGCCGCCCGGCGCAGCAAGGAGATGCTGAGCCTCCATTACGACCAGGTGGCTGCCGACATCGCCCGGCGGGACCACGCCGACTCGACCCGCCAGGCGTCCCCGCTCGGCGTCGCCGACGACGCCGTGTGGCTGGACACCACCTCCCGACCCGTCGACGAGGTCGTGGAGGAGGTCCTGGCGCTCGTGACCGAGCGCGGCGCATGAGCCGGCGGGCGCGCGCCGAGCTGGTCTGGTGGGCCTTCGCTCGGGGGGTCGTCGAGGGGTTCTGCCGGGTCGTGTGGCGGGTGAGGGTCACCGGCGTCGAGCACATCCCCGCCGAGGGGGCCTTCGTCCTCGCCCCGGTCCACCGCTCATATGTCGACACCCTCGTGTGCGGGTGCCTCCTGCGGCGCCGGATCCGCTTCATGGGCAAGGAGGAGCTGTGGCGCCACCGCTGGTCGGGCTGGCTGTTCAGCTCGCTCGGCGGCTTCCCGGTACGCCGCGGGGCTCCCGACCGGGAGGCGCTGCGCACCAGCGAGGAGGCCCTAAGGGTGGGTGAGCCGGTGGTGCTCTACCCGGAGGGGACCCGCCAGTCCGGGCCGGTGGTGGCGCCGCTTCTCGAGGGGGCGGTCTTCGTCGCCGCCCGGACCGGCGTGCCGATCGTGCCGGTGGGCATCGGCGGCAGCGAGTGGGCCATGCCCAAGGGCTCCTGGGGCATCAGGCCGGTGCGCATCGCCGCGGTGGTCGGCACGCCGATCCCCCCGCCTGAGCGCTCCGGGTCGGGGAGGGTGCCCCGCAAGGCGGTCACCGAGACCTCCGAGGCGCTGCACGCCGAGCTGCAACGGCTCTTCGACGAGGCGCTCCGCCGGGCCGGCCGGGCCTGAGCGGGGGTGGCAGACAGAGCACCGCCGGGCCCGAGCGGCGCGCCCGGCTAGCGTGCCCCGCCGTGCTGCTGCGAATGTCGTCGCTGTTCGTCCGCACCCTGCGCGAAGACCCTGTCGACGCCGAGTTGCCGAGCCACAAGCTGCTCGTACGGGGCGGCTACGTGCGCCGCGTGGGCCCGGGGATCTACTCGTGGCTGCCCCTCGGCATGCTGGCGGTTCGCAACGTCGAGTCGGTGGTACGCGAGGAGATGCTCGCTATCGGCGCCCAGGAGGTGCAGTTCCCGGCGCTCGTCCCGAGGGAGGTCTTCGAGCGCAGCGGTCGCTGGGCGGACTACGGGGACTCGCTGTTTCGCCTGAAGGACCGCCGGGACGCCGACTACCTGCTCGGGCCGACCCACGAGGAGCTGTTCACCTTGCTGGTCAAGGGCGAGTGCTCCTCCTACCGCGACCTGCCGCTGTCGCTGTTCCAGGTCCAGACCAAGTACCGTGACGAGGCTCGCCCCCGGGCGGGGGTGCTGAGGGGGAGGGAGTTCGTGATGAAGGACTCCTACTCCTTCGACGTCGACGACGCCGGCTTGGAGCGCTCCTACCGGGCCCATCGGGGCGCCTACGAGAGGATCTTCCGGCGCCTCGGCTTCGACTACCGGATCGTCTTCGCGGTCTCGGGGGCGATGGGGGGCTCCGCCTCCGAGGAGTTCATCGCGCCGACTCCGGCGGGCGAGGACACCTTCGTGCAGTGCCGGGCGTGCGACTACGCGGCGAACGCCGAGGCGGTGGAGATCGCCCGCCCTCCCGTCCGTGGGCCGGCCGACGCGGTCGGCGCCTCGCGGGTCCTGGACACCCCCGGGACGCCGACGATCGCCACGCTGGTCGAGCGGCTCAACGCGATGGACCTCGGCCGGCGGTTCGACGCCTCCGACACCTTGAAGAACCTGGTGGTGAAGACCAGGGCCCCCGGCGCGGCGGGGTGGGAGCTGCTCGTGATCGGCGTTCCCGGCGACCGGGACGTCGACATGAAGCGGGTGGCCGGCCAGCTCGAGCCGGTCGAGGTCGCCCCCGCCGGGCCCGAAGACCTCGCCGGCGAGCCCGGCCTGGTCAAGGGCTACATCGGCCCGCAGCTGCTCTCCGAGATGGGCATCCGCTTCGTCGTCGACCCGCTGGTCGCCGAGGGCTCCGCGTGGGTCACCGGCGCCAACGAGGACGATCGCCACGCCCTGGACGTGGTCCGCGGGCGGGACTTCTTCCCGGCTGGGGAGCTCGGCGCGGTGGAGGTGCGCGACGGTGACCGCTGCGCCCGCTGCGGCGGGGAGCTGGGCGTCGACCGGGGCATCGAGCTGGGCCACGTGTTCCAGCTGGGCCGGAAGTACGCCGAGGTGTTCGGCCTGGAGGTGACCGGCCCCGACGGCCGGCCGGTGACGGTCACCATGGGCTCCTACGGAATAGGCATCACCCGGGCGGTCGGCGCGCTCGCCGAGCAGACCCACGACGAGCTGGGCCTGCGGTGGCCCCGGGCGGTGGCGCCGGCGGACGTCCACCTGCTGGCCACCG
>JAJZWW010000221.1 GCA_021846485.1 Actinomycetes bacterium | reverse complement strand
GCTCGTCGGTGCCGCCCGCCCCGGTGGGCTGGTGTCGATCCTGACCCGCAACCGTGCCGGGATCGCCATGCGCGCCGGTATGCGCCGGGACTGGACCGCCGCCCTGGCCGGCTTCGACGCCCGCTACTACACCAACCGGCTCGGCCTCGAATCCGTCCGAGCCGACGAACCAGCCGAGGTCCAAGCCGCCCTCGCCGCAGCTGGGGCAACAACCGTCGCCTGGTACGGGGTGCGGCTCTTCAGCGATCACTGGGACAGCGAAGATCCCCCAGCGGACCTCGACGCCCTCCTCGACGCCGAGGAGCAAGCCGGCCGGCGCGACCCCTACCGGGCGCTCGCCGCTCTCACCCACACCGTTGCCGAACTGGCATAGCCGGGCGAAGCAGTAGGTCCAAAGAGCCGATCCCTTCGCGGGCGGTCGAAGGTCTCGCTCCAGGCAGCGTCAGCCGCTGACCCCGACGCATCCGCAGCGGCAGCGGAGCGCCGCAGAACTGGATTATCGGCGCCCTGCTGCCCGGCAAGAGGAGCCCGCGGCGGCAAGCGCGGAATCGAATCGGCGTTCGGGGCGGTCAGCTGGACTGCGACCACCACGCAGAGCGTCCGAGCCGAAGCGACGAGCCGGAGGGGGATCGCCGACGGCCGCGATCAGGCAGCGACGACTCGGGCTCGGATCAGTGCTTCGAGCAGCTCGCCGGCGTCACCGACGAGTTCCATGACGACCTTCACGCCACCGGGCCGGTCGAGCAGGTCGACGACGCGGGCCACGACCGGGTCTGTCTCGTCGCCGGTGACGACGAGGTGACCTTTGGCCACCTCGTCTGGGTGGGTGGCTTCGTCGAGGAAGGCCCACAGGTGTCCGTCTTGGTCTCGGCCTTGGACGTCGCAGGGGATGTCGAGTTCGATGGCCACGCTCACCTCCTCTGCTTGTACGGGTTGCGGTCCTCGTGATCGGCGAACAGCTCGCTCAGCCGCTCTGCGTCCACGATAGTGAGGGATGGGAGCACCACGTCGGCGTGGGGTGCTCGGCCCGTGGCAAGCACCTCGAAGCCGGCTTGGCGAAGGTTGGCGACCGAGCAGGTCGCATACCGGGTGTACGTGGCGAGCTGCCCGGCCAGGATCTTGTCGAGGGGCCAGCCGGGTAACACCAGGTCGACGCTGAGCGACGCCATGTTGGTACTTCGGAGGCTGTACTCGCGCGCCTGGCGCAGGGCGTGGGCGAAGAACTTCTCGGCGCTGATCGGCGCTCCGCGGACGACAGGGGACACGTCTGGCGGGACGGTGCCGTCGTCGGTCCAAAACTCCTCTTCGATGCGTACGAGGAGTCTGGGGTCGGGCAGGACGATGTTTCGATCAGCCATGTGGCGCTCCGGAAATGGAACCGAGCAACTTCACCGAGTCCGGCTCAGACACGCTACGGGGACCCTGAGACGACCCGGAGCCCGGGCATGCTGGTCGACCCGTTCCTCTCGTCGATCTCGTGCGCGATCCGTGCGCGAACGGCCCGCAAACGGGCGGGATGGGCCGGTACGGGTCGGATGTGAAAGACCTGGTCAGGCCACCTTTTACCCCATCGGCGCAGGCAGTCGAAAGTGGCCGAAACGACTTCCCAAGCTGAGAACGCGGGTTCGATTACCGTCGCTCGCTCTCATATAAGTGCTGGTCAGGCGCCATTCTCGGAGGGCGCCGCTTCGCGTCTGGCGGCCGGTCGCGCGCGATCGGCTGGCGGTGCGCCTCAGCGGAGCTGGCGCAGGCCGCTGCGGCGGACGACCCAGATGCCGCTGGCGGCGTCCTGGCAGGCCCGGTGATGGCCGGCAGGTGGCCGACGAGCTCCTCGGGAGTCGAGTCGGGATGTACTGCCCGGCCGTCGCTTTGCAACGCGCCGCGCAGGGTCCTGCCGTCAACCGCGACGCCCACGAGCCGCCGGCCGGGTCTCTTCGCGCTCGGGGCGCTGCCCCCGGTGTCGCCACCACACTCCCCACCCGCCGCGCTGGCTGACTCGACTGCGTCCCAGGAGCTGCCCTTTCGCCCTGAGCCGGAGGGGCCGACCAAGATGACGAGCTCGTTGGTCCCGTGCCGGGCGGCCCCGACCCGGCGTCGTAGAGGTGGGCCTGGTCGCATACGAGGACCACCGACTTGCCCCGCTCGGCGTGCTCGGTGGCGATGAGCTCGCGCACCAGCGCCCCCCGCTCCGCCTTGGACAGTCGCGGGTCGGCCGGCTCTCGTGCGAGTCGCCCGTCGGCCATCTTCCTTTCTGCGCCCCGAGCTGCCCGGCGAGCCGACTTGGATGCCGATGACTCCGCCCAGGCCGGGCTCCCCGGCTCGGCCGGCGGGGGATGCGCGATCGCGCCGGCGGCGGGTGATAATCCGTTGGGCATGATCGACACAGACACAGAGCTCTTCGAGCGGGTTCGGGATCTGCGAGAGCAGGGACGGTCACCCAAGGAGATAGCGCGTGGACTGCGGCTCCCACCCTCGAAGATCCGGCCGCTGGTGCAAGCCGTGGCAGCCGAGCGGCCCAGCCCGAAGCCGGGGGTGGTCGGCTGCTGGGTCAGCGCCGGTTGGAGCTACGGCCTCGGCGTCGAGGGGCAAGCCGACTGGCTGAGGCTCGGCACGAGCGGGGTCGGGCTCACCGGTCTGGTGTGTGCCCTGGTGGCCTGGGAGCACCGCTACGACCAGGTGCTTTGTTGCACCTACCTGCTGGACGTCTGGTGCCTGGGCGTGAAGGACACGATCGGTCCGCGCAAGATGGACGCAGCCGAGCTGACCGCCTTCCGTTCGATGTGCTTCGGCGGCTACGAGCAGGACCCGCTGCCGGCGCCCCTGGAGCTCGTCCAGCACCTGGTGTGGGGCTCCGTGGACTTCGCCCGCAGCCTGGGCTTCGATCCGCATCCCGACTTCGCGGTCACCTCCCGGCATCTCGACCGGCCGGCCGGGCCCTGCCCGATCACCTTCGGCAACGCCGGCAAGCCGGACTACGTCGCCGGCCCTTTCGACGACTCCGGCAGGGTGATGCGCGCCCTGGCGCGTTCGGCCGGCACCGGCAACTTCCACTTCACGGTGCCGCTTGGCTGATCGGGCCCGAGCGGTCCCGCCCGGCGACCAGGACCACTAGTTTCTCGTCATCGCCTCAACCGGAGGAGCCCTGCTGTGCTGATCCACCCTTGGGATGCCGCCGTGGACGATGGGGAGTGGCAGGAGTGGCTCGCCACCCACGAGCACTTCGGGATGCTGGCGGTCAACAATGCCGATCCCGCACACGCTCCGGTGGTGGTGCCGACCCACTTCAGCTTGGCGGCGGGTGAGCTGCTGGTCCACCTGGCAGGCCCCAACCCTGTCTGGACGCACCTCGAGACCGCCGCCGAGGTCGTCCTGATCGTTGTCGGTGACTACGCCTACATCCCCTCCTATTGGCGGGCCAGGGCCGGAGGGCCCGACGAGGACGGCGTGCCGACCAGCTACTACAGCGCGGTGCAGCTCACCTGCCGACCCCGGATCGTCGACGACCCCGAAGGCAAGGTCGAGGTCCTCGCCGCCCAGCTCGCCGAGCTCCAACCCGAGGGCGGCCACGCTCCGCTCGCCGTCGGCACCCCACCCTACGGCCGGATGCTCGCCGGGATCCGCGCCTTGCGCCTGGAGGTGCTGCGGGTGGACGCCAAGTTCAAGTACGACGACGCCAACCCCGTCGAGCACCGCCAGCGGGTTGCCGCCGCCCTCGAACGGCGCGGCCGGGGCCTCGACGCTGCTGCGGCGGCCCAGCAACGCCGGCGTCTCGCCGCCGTCGGCGACTGGCGCGCCCGCGAAGGTCGACGGTGAGCCCTCCATCTCGGGTCCGCCCACGGCAGGGAGAGGCCCCGCCCGCCGGGGCATGCCGGGTACGGGACCGTGCCGCAAACCGGGGTGCGCGCAGGTCCGGGGGGCGGTTCGGAGAACGTCGTAGCTTTGGGGGGTGACCGCTGGCGCTCGCTTCCCGGTCGCCGGGCCCGTCGCTGGCAGCGGTGGCGGAGCGGGGCCTCGCGGGGGCAGGCGGGGAGGCGACGCCGCTGCGCGGGGGCTGGGAGCCCGCTCGCCGCGTCGCTGGCGACGATCTGTTGCCCGCCGAGGTCGCCGGGCGTGTCGGGCTGCTGGCCGCTGAGGGTTCCTTCGTCGCCTGACCGGCCGTCGCGGCACCCGCCTGCGTCCTCGGAGGTCATCCGTCGGCGGATGCAGCACCAGGGCCGGCGCGACACCGCACCGGAGCTGGCGCTGCGGCGGGAGGTCTGGCGCAGGGGGCTGCGCTACCGGGTCGACGTGGCGCCGATCCGTGGTCGGCGGCGCGCCGACCTGGTGTTCACCAGGGCCAAGGTCGCGGTCTACGTGGACGGCTGCTTCTGGCACCGCTGCCCGGTCCACGCCACCACCCCGAAGGCCAACCGGGCGTGGTGGGTCGCCAAGCTCGACGCCAACGCCGCCCGGGACCGGGCCACCGACCGGGACCTCGACGCAGCCGGCTGGACCGTCGTGCGGGTCTGGGAGCACGAACAGCCGGCAGCGGCGGCCTCGCGGGTGCTCGCCGCGGCGCGCGCCCGCGGTCGGGGAGGTCCGGGCGCGGCGCCGGCCCGCTCTGCGCCTTCAGCGTCCTCGTGCGCACAGCGGTGACGTCCCACCTCCTCACCCGGGCCCGGGCTGATGGTGCGTGGGAGTCCTTGGCCGCCCGGGGTTGAGGCTCGCTCTCGGCGGCAATCCCCGAGCAGCGCGCGGCGCACGAGGGTAGAGGTGAGGCCATGGCCCTCGGAGACCGGCTGGACCGCTTCCAGCGCCGCCACCGATGGTTGGGCTTCCCGGTCGCCGTGCTCTACAAGTGCCTCGACGACCGGACGACGTACCTCGCGGCCAATGTCACTTACTACGTGTTGGTCTCGCTGTTCCCCTTGTCGCTGCTGTTCGTCAGCGCGGCCGGCTTCTTCCTCGACGGGCACCCGGGGATCCGCTCCGAGCTGATCACCACCGCGGCGCGAGAACTGCCGGGCATCGGATCACAGATCCGTAGGGTGCTGACCGGTTTCCGGGGCAACGCCGTCGCCCTCGTCGTCGGCGCGGCCGGCACCTTGTACGGGGCGCTCGGGGCGACGACGTCGGCCCAGTGCGCCTTCAACCAGGTCTACGGCATCCCCCGCTTCGAGCAGCCCAACCCGATCGTCACCCGGGTGCGGGGGCTGGGCCTGCTGGTGCTGCTCGGGGTGTTCATCCTTGCCTCCACCGGCCTCGGCGTGTCCGCGGCCACCGCCAACGGCATCTCGGCCCGCTACGGCCCGGCCGTCCACGCAGCGGTGTACGTGGTGACCTTTCTGGTTGACGTGGCGCTGTTTAGCGGCGCCTTCCAGCTGCTCACCGCGGGCGGCCTGCGCTTCCGGGACGTGCTGGCCGGCGGGGTGATCGCCGCGGGGGCGTGGGAGCTGCTGCAGACCTTCGGCGCCCGCTACATCGCCCACCTGGTGGGTCACGAGACCGCGGTGTACGGGACCTTCGGGCTGGTGGTGGCTGCCATCGCCTGGATCTACCTGGAGGCGCTGGCGCTGATGGTCGCGGCCGAGGTCAACGTGGTGCGCGAGCGGCACCTGTGGCCGCGGGCGCTGTGGGGCCAGTACGTCGACGGCGTCGACTTCACCGAGGCCGACCGGGCCTGCTACCGCATGTACCTGGAGGCATGGCGCTTCAAGGGATCCCAAATAGTGGACATGGAGGGCCCGCCGGGCGCCGCGCGCCCGGCGCGGGGGCGCTCGGGCCGGGATGCTACGGGTGGAGCCGGTGTGGCGCGCCCAGGGCGGCGCCGCCGGCTGTACCGGCGGCGCGCGAAGCGGCGGGGACCTGCCGAGGACGGTGCCCACCCGGCCGGCGGA
>JAJZWW010000220.1 GCA_021846485.1 Actinomycetes bacterium | reverse complement strand
GGGGTGCGCACCAGGTCGATGCGGCGGGGGTCGACCACGATGAGCCGCGCGCCGCTTCGCAGCCGGCGCTTCATCCGCGAAGCGAACACCGGGTGGGCGTCGGTGGGATTGGCGCCGATCACCATGATCACGTCCGCGGACTCCACCGAGCGGAAGTCCTGGGTGCCGGCGGAGGTCCCGAAGGTCGACTTGAGGCCGTAGCCGGTGGGCGAGTGGCAGACGCGCGCGCAGGTGTCGACGTTGTTGTTGCCGAAGGCGGCGCGGACCATCTTCTGGACCACCCACACCTCCTCGTTGGTGCAGCGCGACGAGCTGATCGCCCCGATCGCCTCGGGCCCGTAGCGCGCCTGGATGTCCCGCAGGCGGGTGGCGACGTAGGCGATCGCCTCGTCCCAGCCCACCTCCCTCCACGCTTCGCCGGGGTGCTCGCGCACCCGGGGCGTCATCACCCGGTCATGGTGGGTGGCGTAACCCCACGCGAAGCGGCCCTTCACGCAGGAGTGGCCCTCGTTGGCCCCTCCGCGCTTGGACGGCACCATCCGCACGACCCGGTCGCCACTCAGCTCCGCCCGGAACGAACAGCCGACCCCGCAGTAGGCGCAGGTGGTCTCCACGCTGCGCCGGGGGGTGCCGAGGCTCACCACGGACTTCTCCATCAGCGTCGATGTCGGGCACACCTGGACGCACGCCCCGCAGGACACGCACTCCGAGCCGAGGAAGTCGGTCGGCCCGGCGGCCACCTTGGAGCCGAAGCCCCGCCCTTCGATGGTGAGGGCGAAGGTGCCCTGGGTCTCCTCGCAGGCCCGGACGCAACGGGAGCACACAATGCACTTCGACGGGTCGAACTCGAAGTACGGGTTGCTCCGGTCCTTCTCCGCGTCGAGGTGGTTCGCGCCGGCGTAGCCGTAGCGGACCTCGCGCAACCCGACGGTGCCGGCCATGTCCTGCAGCTCGCAGTCGCCGTTGGCCGGGCAGGTGAGGCAGTCGAGGGGGTGGTCGGAGATGTACAGCTCCATCACCTCCCGGCGCAGCCGCGCGACCCGGGGGGTCTCGGTCGACACCCGCATCCCGTCGGCCACCGGGGTGGTGCACGACGCGGGGGTCCCCGCCCGGCCCTCGATCTCCACCAGGCACAGGCGGCAGGACCCGAAGGACTGGAGGCTGTCGGTGGCGCACAGCTTTGGGACGTCGACGCCGGCGAGGGCCGCCGCGCGCATCACCGAGGTGCCCTCGGGCACCACCACGGTCCTGCCGTCGACCACCACCGTGGCGGTGGCGGGTCCCGGCACCGCCGGGGTCCCGAGGTCGTGCTCTCGCAGCGTGGTCATGTCGCTACCTCCTGGTCGCGGGGTCGGAAGTCGTCGGCGAAGTGGGCGAGGGCGCTGCGCACCGGCATCGGGGTGAGCCCCCCCATGGCGCAGAGCGAACCGTCGGTCATGACCTCGCAGAGGTCCTCGAGCAGCTCGAGGTGCCCGGCGGGGTCGTCCCCCCGGAGCAGGCGGTCGATGACCTCCACCCCGCGGACCGCGCCCACCCGGCACGGGGTGCACTTGCCGCAGGACTCCTCGGCGCAGAACTCCATGGCGAAGCGGGCCTGGTCGGCCATGTCGACGGTGTCGTCGAAGACCACCACCCCGCCGTGGCCGACCATCGCCCCGGCGGCGGCGAACGCCTCGTAGTCCAGTGGCAGCTCGAAGCGCTCCACCGGCAGGTACGCGCCGAGCGGTCCGCCGACCTGCACCGCCCGCACCGGCCGGCCACTGGCGGTACCGCCGCCGATCTCCTCGACCAGCTCGCCGAGGGTGACCCCGAAGGGCAGCTCGACGATCCCGCCACGGCGGACGTTGCCGGCGAGCTGGAAGACCTGGGTCCCCCGGGAGCGCCCGACACCGAAACGCTGGTAGGCGGCCGGCCCCTCGGCGAGGATGCCCGGCACGGCAGCCAGGGTGATCACGTTGTTGATCACCGTCGGGCGGCCGAACAGCCCGGCGACCGCCGGCAGCGGGGGCTTGGCCCGCACCACCCCGCGGCGACCCTCCAGGCTCTCGAGCATCGCGGTCTCCTCGCCGCAGATGTACGACCCGGCGCCCACCCGTACCTCGATGTCGAGCTCCCGGCTCGACCCGAGCACCGACGGGCCGATCCAGCCGGCCCCCCGGGCGGCGACCAGAGCGGAGCGGAGCACCTCGACGGCGTCGGGGTACTCCGAGCGCAGGTACACAAAGCCGACGGTGGCGCCGACCGCCAACCCGGCGATCGCCATGCCCTCGATCAGCGAGAAGGGGTCGCCCTCGATCAACATCCGGTCGGCGAAGGTCCCGCTGTCACCCTCGTCGGCGTTGCAGCACACGTACTTCTGCCCGGCCGGCTCGTCGAGCACCGTCTTCCACTTGGTCCCGGTCGGGAACCCGGCACCCCCCCGGCCCCGCAAGCCCGACTCGGCGACCGCGGCGACTATCTCCGCGGGCTGCATGGCGAGGGCCCGCCGCAGCCCGACCAGCCCGCCGTGCGACTCGTAGTCGGCGGTGGAACCCGGGTCGACGACCCCGACCCGGGAGAAGGTGACCCGCTGCTGGCGGGCCAGCCAGCCGATCTCCTCGGTCGGGCCGAGGCGTAGCGGGTGGTCTCCCCCGCGGAGCATGCCGGCGTCGAGCAGGCCGGGGACGTCGTCGGGCGCTACGGGCCCGTAGGCGACCCGCGTGCCGTCGCCGGCGACCACCTCGACGAGCGGCTCCAGCCACAGCATCCCCCGCGACCCGTTGCGCACGATACGCACCTGCTCGCCGGCCGAGGCCGCCAGGGCGGCGGCCACCGCGTCCGCTCCGACCGACCGGGCGGCGGTGTCCCTCGGCACGTAGACGGTGACCGCCCCGGTCGTGGGGAGACGCTCGTCGCGGGGGGCGCCGGCGGCGACCAGCTCGTCGAAGCGGGCGGCGTCCACCCGGCCCACGACCCGACCGTCGACCATCACCGACGGCGACAGCGCGCAGTTGCCCAGGCAGAACACCTGCTCCAAGGTCACCGCCCCGTCCGCGGTCGTCTCCCCCAGGCCGACGCCGAGACGATCGCACGCGTGGGCGACGAGGGCCCCCGCTCCCGACGCCTGGCAAGCCTCCGCCCTGCAGACCCGCACCACGCGCTCGCCGGCTGGCGCGGTACGCAGGTCGGCGTAGAAGCCGAGCACCCCGTGGACCTCGGCGCGAGACACGTTGAGGGCGTCGGCGACGAGCGGCACGGCCCTCGGGTCGACGTAGCCGAACGCCTCCTGGAGGGCGCGCAGGACCGGCAACAGCGGGCCGGCCTGGCCGGCGTTGGCGGCCACCACTGCTGCCGCCTCCCGCTCGTCCCACCCGCCGGATCCGTTGTGGCCCATGTCGAATCTCCCAGTCCCCCGCTACGCGAGCCGTGGTCAACCGAGCTTACCGGTGGGGGCTCCCGCGGGGCACGTCGGCCGGCGCCCAGCGGGGCGGCGGGCGCGACGGCCCCAGCCCGTGGCCGAGCAGGTCGACCAGCCCGGCGACGAAGCGCTCGGCCCCCGCCGGGTCGTCGAGGTCGATGCCGAACAGCCGGCGCAGTCCCGCCCGGCTGCTGGCGAGCGAGGTGAGCCCGACGGCGAACAGCGCCAAGGCCACGTCGACGTCCACCGGCCGGCTCCGGCCCTCGGCGACAGCCTGCTCGATCCGCTCCCGCCCCCGGGCGAGGACCGGCCGCGCCCGGGCCTCCAAGTAGTCCAGGCGCGCCCCGGCACCCGGCGAGGTGTCGTTCAAGATCGCCGCGGTCAGCCCCGGCAGGCGACGTGAGCGCCCGACCAGGGCGCGGACGTGGGCGGTGAGCAGCGGCGCCTCGTCGGAGGGGTCCGGGGTGACCTCCAGCAGGGCCGCACCGAGCTCCTCGCGCGTCGCCTCGTCGATGCACGCCCGCCACAGGTCGTCCTTGGTGGGGAAGTGACGCTGCAGGGTCGGGAGCGCGACCTCCAGGCGCCGGGCGACCTCCCGCAGCGACAGACCGGCGGAGCCCTGGGCCTGGAGGGTGGCCAGCGCCGTCTCCACGATCGCCTCCCGGGTGACCGCGGGTCCCTCCGAGCGGCGGGGACGGCCCGGCCGGCGGCGCCGAGCCGGCGGAACGCGCCTCGCCGGAGCTGGCCCGGACACCGGCACCCGGGAGGTGGTGGGTGGCGAGCCCCCGGTGCCCAGCTCCTGAGCGCTCGCTCCTCCCGTGCCCGGTCCCCGCCCCGCCCCGAGCGTGCCCTCCCTGCGCCCGTCCCCAACCGACGCCGCCCGAGGCCTTTCCCCACTCACCGCCCCACCCTACCCGGAATCAACTTGTCATCTGACCCTATGGTGGCTACGCTCTCCACGTGCCCCTCCTGCAGCGCCTCGGCTCCGGCTGCGCCCGGCACCCACGACGGGTGGCCGCCGCCTGGGTGGCCGCCCTCGTCGCCGTCGTCGCCCTCAGCCGGGCCTTCGGCGGCGTCTACAGCGACGACATCAACCTCACCGGCACCGAGTCCTCCACCGGGCGAGTCCTGCTCACCGCCCACGACCCGAGCGCCGGCGGTTACGTCGGCCGGGTGGTGCTCCACACCCCCACCGGCACGATCGACGGCATCAGCAGCCAGATCTCCCAGACCGTGGCCAACCTCTCCCGGCTGGCCCACGTCATCTCGGTCACCAACCCGCTCTCGGGCCAGGCGCAAGCGGTCGCCCCCGACGGCACCATCGCCTACATCGACATGCACCTGAACGTCGTACCGAGGACGCTCGGCAAGTCGTATGTCAGCGAGCTGGACAAGGCGACCAGGCCGCTCACCGACGCCCACGTCGAGGTCGACTACGGGGGGCAGTTCGACGCGCTCACCCGCCCCACGGCCAACGACGGCGCCTCCGAGCTGGTCGGCTTCGCGGTCGCCCTCGCAGTGCTGCTGGTCGGCTTCGGCAGCCTGGCGGCCGCTGCCCTTCCCCTCGTCACCGCCCTGCTCGCCACGCTGGTCGGCCTGGAGCTGCTCGGCCTCGCCGCCTCCGCCCTGACCTTCGGGACGGCGTCACCGACGCTCGCGGTGATGATCGGCCTCGGGGTCGGCATCGACTACTCGTTGTTCCTCACCACCAGGCACCGCCAACGGGTGATCGACGGCGCCGACCCGGTCCTCGCCGCCGGCGAGGCGGTCTCCACCAGCGGACGCGCGGTGCTCGTCGCCGCCACCACCGTGTCGATCGCGCTGGTCGGGCTGTTCGCCTCGGGCATCACCTTCCTCGGGCTGCTCGGCCTCGCCGCCGTGTTCGGCGTCGTCTGCGCCGCGCTCGGCGCAGTCACCTTGGTGCCGGCCCTGCTCGGCGCGCTGGGAGGGCGGATCGACAAGCTGTCGGTAGTCAGGAAGCCGGTGGCCGAGGCAGGTCGGGACGGCGACTGGTGGCACCGCTACGCAGCCGGCGTGGGCCGACACCCGTGGCGGTACCTCGCCGCCGGGGTGGTGCTCCTGGCGGTGGTAGCCGTCCCGCTGCTGTCGATCCGCCTCGGCCACGTCGACGACGGCGCCGACCCCAAGAGCTTCACCGACAAGCGGGCCTACGACTTGATCTCGGAGGGGTTCGGCCCGGGAGCCAACGGTCCGCTCACCGTCGTCGTGCGCCTCCCGGCAGGCACGCCAGCCGGCTCCTCGGCCGGCCAGGCCCTCGCCAGCCGGGTCGGCACCGCCCTCTCCGCCACGAGCGACGTCGCCCACGCCTCGGCCCTCCAGCCGACCCCGGACGGAGCCCTCCTCGTCGGCAGCGTGGTCCCCTACAGCTCACCGCAGCAGGCGACCACGACCAGGTTGTTCCACCGCCTCTACGTCCAGACGCTGCCCTCGGCCCTGGCGGGCAGCGGGGCCACCGGCTACATCACCGGCTCGACA
>JAJZWW010000219.1 GCA_021846485.1 Actinomycetes bacterium | reverse complement strand
CCATCCAAATTGACGCTACTTCCGGCGGCGGCAGGCGGCGCAGGCGCGCGGGGGGACCTTCGACCCTAGCGGCGACCCGGGGCGACGACCGATACTCGGGCGGCGGGGGGAGAGAGGTACGCCGGTGCTCGTACAGGACTTCATCGTGATCGAGCGCCCCCGACACGAGGTGCTCGAAGCGCTCGGAGAGGATGTGGCGGGCCTGCTCGCCGAGTCGACGAGCGCCGCCGCGCGGGCCGCCGAGCAGCTCCGGGCACGTGTCGGGCCGGCACTGCCGGCGCCGTTGGCGATGCGCAAGGCGGTGACCGTCGAGATCGGACCGACCCGACAGGCGGCCGACTCGGTCCTGATCGCCTTCTCGTGGAAGGTCGAAGGGGGCCTGTCGGGGGTGTTCCCCCGCCTCGATGCGGACCTGGAGGTCGCACCGCTCGGCGCGGCCAGCACCGAGCTGACGGTCCGTGGCAGGTACGAGCCCCCGGGCGGCCCGCTCGGCCGCCAGCTCGACCGCCTGGTGATGCACCGGGTGGCGGAGTCGACGGTGCGGGCCTTCCTGGTCCATCTGGCGGGGAGGTTGCAGCAGCGCGTGCCCGGCGTCCCCGCCGGGCCCCAGCCCTCCAACTGACCTCAGCTCAGGCGTGCTGGCCCGGCTCGTGGGAGCTGTGGCTGGCCGGCTCCAGCTGGAAGGTGGAGTGCTCGACGTCGAAGTGCTCCCCCAGGCAGGCCTGGAGGGCGTCGAGGATCTGGGGGGCGTGGCCGGAGGCGAAGCAGTGGTCCTCGACGACCACGTGGGCCGACAGGGTCGGCAGGTCGGAGGTGACGGTCCAGGCGTGTAGGTCGTGCACGCCGAGGACGTGCTCGACGCCGGCGACGTGGGCGCGCACCTCCTCGAGCGCCACGTTGTCGGGGGCGGCCTGGAGCAGGATCCGGCCGGCGTCGCGCAGCAGGTCGCGTGCCGTGGAGAACATGAGCACCGCCACCAGGAGCGAGGCCAGGGGGTCGGCTCTCCGCCACCCGGTGAGCACGATGACCAGGCCGGCTGCCGCGGTCGCGCCGAAGGCGTACAGGTCGGTGAGCGCGTGGGCCAGCGCCCCGCGCACGTTGAGGTTGCCCCGGTCGGCCCGGGACAGCTGGGCGG
This sequence comes from Actinomycetes bacterium, assembly GCA_021846485.1. Lineage (GTDB taxonomy): Bacteria > Actinomycetota > Acidimicrobiia > Acidimicrobiales > Palsa-688 > JAKAQB01. Next base: position 4,763 of record JAJZWW010000219.1, on the reverse strand, counting down.
CGACGACCACGTTGACGACCGCGCCGGCCAGGGCGACGCCGAGCACCACCGAGCCGTCCACCGCCGGGGGGGAGACCATCCGGCGGATCGCCTCGACGGCGATCACCGTCCCGACCACCACCAGAGTGGCGCCGTTGCCCGCGGCGGAGAGGATCTCGGCGCGCTTCAACCCGAAGGTCCACACGCCACCGGCCGGCCTTGTCGCGAGCCGGGCCGCCCAGACGCTCGCGCCGAGCGCGGCGACGTCGGTGAGCATGTGCCCGGCGTCGGCGAGCAGCGCCAGCGACCCGGACGCGACCGCCGCGAAGACCTCCACGACCATGAAAGTGGCGAGCAGGCCGAGAGCTACCGACAGGTGCCTGGTGTCGCTTGCCCGGGCCCCGGCATCCCGGCGGCCTCCGTGGTCCCCGCCGTGACCACCACCTCGCCGGGGGGGCCCGCCGCGGAGGGGATCGCCGTCGCACGAAGCCGACGGCGGCTCCGGGAGGCCTTTACCCTCGGACATCGGAGCCGACAGGGTGCTGGTGGACCATCACGCTGTGCTCCACGTGGGCCAGGGCCACCTCGAGCAGAGTGCGCACGTGCGCGTCGGCCAACGAGTAGTACGCCATCCTCCCCGAGCGGCGCACCGACACCACCCGGTGGGCCCGGAGGATCCGCAGCGCGTGGCTGGTGGCCGACTCGCTCGAGCCGGCCGCCACCGCCAGGTCGCCGACGCACAGCTCGCCGCCGAGCAACGCCACCATCAGGCGCAGGCGGCCCGGGTCCGACAGCAACCCGAACACCTCGGCCAGGTCGGCCACGTCCTCTCCGGCGGGCATCGCCGTGCGTACCTGCGCCACCCGCTCGGTGTCCACCACCCGGCCTGGGCAGCGAACCGTGCCACGGACACCTGAAAGCCTGCTCATACGACGACACTGTATCCGGCGTGGCGGGCCGTCGCCGGGCCTGTGCGCAGCGGGGAGAGTTGCTAGGAAGAGGTCCCATGCCAAGCGACGAGGGAGCGGGCACGACCCCGCCGGGCCCGAGCTTCTCGACCACCGTGCGAGTGGAGGCAGTGCCCGGGCCGGCGCTGTTGGTCGACCTCACCCGGCTCGTCGGCGACACCGGCGCGACCGTCGTCGGGGTGGACCTGGTAGAGATGGCGAGCGGCTCCGCTCGGGTGGACGTCACGTTCCACGCCATCGACCGCCACCACGTGGACCGCGTCGTCGAAGCGATCAACTCCGCGGGCCACCACGTCAGGCGGGTCTCCGACCGCGCCTACCTGTACCACCTCGGCGGGACCATCGACGTAGTGGCCAAATCCGAGATCCGCACCCGCGACGATCTGTCGCTGGCCTACACCCCGGCCGTTGGCCGGATCGCCTCCTCCATCGCCGCGGAGCCGGCGGCGGCGTGGAACCTCACCATCAAGGCCAACGCGGTGGCCATCGTCACCGACGGGACCGCAGTGCTCGGCCTGGGTGATCTCGGCCCGCTCGCCGCTCTGCCGGTGATGGAGGGCAAGGCGGCGCTGTTCCGTCGTTTCGGGGAGGTCAACGCCTTCCCCCTGTGCCTCGACGTCGACGGGGCCGACGCGCTGGTCGAGGTGGTCACCGCCCTCGCTCCCACCTTCGGTGGCGTCAACCTGGAGGACATCGCCGCCCCGCGCTGCTTCGAGGTGGAACGTCGGCTCCAGGAGCGGCTCGACATCCCGGTGTTCCACGACGACCAGCACGGGACAGCCGCAGTCGTGCTCGCGGCCCTGCTCAACGCGAGCCGGATGACCGGGCGCGAGCTCCGCCACCTGCGCGCCGTGGTCGTCGGGATCGGCGCCGCCGGCCACGCCATCTGCGACATCCTGCTCGCGGCAGGGGTCGAGGATCTCGTCGCGGTGGACCGCGACGGCGTGCTCCGGCCCGGACCGGGGCTTCCCGTGCACCAGGCCGAGTTGCTGCCCCGCCTCAACCCCCGCGGCGTGCGGACCCTGTCCGAGGCCCTCGTGGGGGCCGACGCCCTCGTCGCGGTGTCTCGCCGGGGGGCCATCGAACCCGCCGAGGTGGCCGCCATGGCCGACCGACCCATCGTGTTCGGCCTCGCCAACCCCGAACCGGAGATCTGGCCCGATGAGGCGCCGGCGGGGGCGGTGGTGGCCACCGGGCGGTCGGACCTGCCCAACCAGGTCAACAACGCCCTCTGCTTCCCGGGGGTGTTCCGGGGCGCGCTCGACGGCCGGGCCACCCGCATCACCCCGGCGATGCTGACCGCCGCGGCGACCGCCCTCGCCGACACGGTCAGCGAGGAGGAACGCCAGCTCGGCGTCCTCATCCCGTCGATCTTCCATCCCAGGGTCCACGAGCGGGTGGCCGCGGCGGTCCGTGGAGCCATCGACGACGCCGACCGGCGGACCGCCCCACCGCGCTGAACGATCCCGGGTCGAGCGCTCCGGTCCGGGCCGGGCAGGGGGACAGCCCACATAAGCCTGAAAGGTGCAATAGGCCGTGGAGTACCTGGAGTGACGGGGGCCTCCAGACCGTCCAGGTCGGCTCCCGGCGCTCCTGATACGGTCGGCCCTGGCATAGGAGGGGACCGGGGTGTCACGACGATGACCTCGATTGAGCGCACCGCCTACCCTCGCTTCGGCCGTCTGGTGACGGCTCGCGAGCTGGGCGAGCTGAGCCCCACCCCCGACGAGGTGGCCTGGGCACGGGGCCTGACCCGTTCGGACGGGCACCTGCTGGCCCTGGTGGTGTCGCTCAAGTGCTTCCAGCGACTCGGGTATTTCCCGAGGCGGGAGCGGGTTCCCGAGGTCGTCGTCGACCACATCCGGCGCCATCTGGAGCTGTCGCCGGCGACGATGCCCGAGCCCGGATCGGAGCGGACCGCCAAGCTCCAGCGGGAGCTGGTGCGAGAGTGCGTCGGGGTCCTGTTCGATCCCGAGCGGGCCCGCCAGGTCGCTTCGGGGGCCATCCGGGAGGCGGCGGAGGTGAAGAACCACCCCCCGGACCTCATCAACGTGGCCCTGGAGCTGCTGGTGAAGGAATCTCTCGAGCTGCCCGGCTACTCGACCCTGGACGAGATGGCCACCCGCATCCGCCACGAGGTGAACTCGGCCATCTTCGCCCGCATCGTGGGTCGGATGACCGAGACCGAACGGGCCGGGGTGGATGCCCTCCTGCACGTGGGAGGCCCGTCGCACAGGAGCGGGCACTATCGCCTGAAGCAGGCGGCCGGGCGGGCGTCGTGGTCGGCGTTCCGGGCCCAGGTGGCCCACATGGCCTGGGTCGACTCCCTCGGCGACGCGGGGGCATGGCTGGAGGGAGTGGCCGAGGCCAAGATCGCCGACTTCGCCGGCGAGGCCAAGGCCGCGGATGCCGAGATCATGGGACATGTCGCCTCGCTCAAGGCCACGGCCCTTCTGGCTTGCATGGTGCACGAGTCCCGAGCCCGGGCCAGGGACGATCTGGCCGAGATGTTCTGCAAGCGGGTGGCCTCCATCACCAAGCGGGCCAGGGAGGAGCTGGAGGCCATCCGGGCCAGGGAGGCGGAGATCTCCGATCAACTGATCGAGCACTACCGGGTGGTCCTGTCCCACCTGGACCCCCGGGGGCCGGCCGGGAGCGACGCCGAGGCAGCCCGCCTGGCCAGGGAGGCGATTCAGCGAGCTGGCGGGTTCGACGCCGAGCTGGCCGACATCGAGTCGGTTGCCGCCCACCACGCCAACAACTACATACCCCTCGTGGGCCGCCAGCTCCGTCGGGACCGGGCCACCATGTTCGCCTTCGCCCGGACTGTGGCCCTGGAGGCGACCAGCGCCGATCGCTCGCTGCTCGACGCGCTCGACCATGCTCTTGGCCATCAGCACTTCACCCGGGACCTGATCCCCGACCACGCCGGCGAACGGGTCATCGATCTGTCCTTCGCCTCTCCGAGGCCTGGCAGCGCCTGGTCCGGGCCAGCCCCGGGCGCCTCGACCGGCGCCACTTCGAGGCGGCCGTGTTCACCTACCTCGCCACCGAGCTGCGGACCGGGGACGTGGCCGTGCGGGGATCGGGGGCCTATGCCAACTGGGCCGCCCAGCTGGTCCCCTGGGAGGACTGCCAGGACTTGGTGTGCCGAGAATCTGGAGGTGGATAGCCGAAGGAATGCTGTACAAGAGATGGAGGAAGGAGTGGAAGGTCCGCTCCCTGGCCCTCCGGGATCAGCTCCGCGAGAGAGGGGTCCCAAACCACCGCAAGGGGCGTCCGTCAAGAGCGGGGGTCCTTAGCGTTGCGGGGAAAAGGCAGGGGAACCCCTGTCAGGTGTGCACCACGGAGTTGAGCGAAAGCGAACCTTCCGATGACGCGTCGAAAGGCTTAGACGACATCAGAACCAGGGGCGCAAGACTCTCCTGGGATCAGTCTGGCAGGTGGTTCTCGTTCCTGGCCAGGCGGTGTCCGGCGTATAGGGGGCAAGAAGGTGGTGCGGGCTCTTGTACAGAACTCGGGAACCAGTCGTGCCGTTGTCCCCCAGGGTGGGGGAACGGGAGTACGCCGAGGCCGAAAGCCGAAGGCGAGAGTACCGGATGCGGCGCACTGGGGCGGATCAGGGCGTTGTAGTGATGAAGGGGCTGTAATGGCCCTGGAGCGAAGGCCCTGACCTACCTGCTGGACCGTTTGGCCAATCTGGCGACAGAGAGGAGCCTTATGCGGGCCAGCCGGAGGAGGAAGCCGGATGAGTCGAGAGGCTCACGTCCGGTTTGACGGGAGCGGGGAGGGGAAGCTCCTCCCCGCCACCCTACA
>JAJZWW010000218.1 GCA_021846485.1 Actinomycetes bacterium | reverse complement strand
GCCGGAGGTGTCATGGTAGGTCGAGACCGCCACGCAGGAGCCGGACGCCGGGCACGAGACGGTGAAGAGCGGATCCCCCGGGGGGCTCGCGGCTCCCGGACTCAGCCCGCTCGTCGGCGCGGTGGTCGCCGCCCAGGTCCCACCAGATAGGGCCTCCATCAGACCCTGGCGGCCCGAGGACGCGTCGTAGGCGCCGACAGCCACGCACCATCCCGGGGCCGGGCACGACACATCGCTCAGAAGGGCCTGAGGGTTGGCGCTCGCCGCCGGACTGAGTCCACCGGTGGGCGCTTCGGTAGCCGTCCATTTCCCGGCCGAGAGGGTCTCCAACAGGCCCTGGTAGTTGTTGGAGCTGTCCTGATACTGTCCCCCGGCCACGCACCAACCCACGGTCGGGCACGACAGCCCGAAGAGCTGGACGCCGTCCCCCTGGGTGGTGCTGAGCCCGCTCAACGGCGCTGCGGTAGCGGTCCACGTCCCACTGGACTGTGTTTCGATGAGGCCGGCCTGGGGGCTGTTGTAGGTTCCGACAGCCACGCACGCCCCGGTGGCAGGGCACGACAGGCCGGTGAGGGTCATCGACGGGTCGCTCTGCGCGCTGGGGCTCAGCCCGCTCGTCGGTGCCGTCGCCCCGGTCCAGGTGCCGTTCGAGAGGGTCTCGATCAGGCCGTACTGGTTGAAGAAGGCGTCGTCGTAGCTCCCGACGGCGACGCACGAACCTGCGGCGGAGCAGGACAGGGCATAGAAGTACACGCTCGGGTTGGTGTTCGCCGGCGGGTTCAGCCCCGTCAGCGGCGCAGTCTGCGCCGTCCATGTTCCAGATGACTGCGTCTCGATCAGGCCCTGCTGGTGCCCCGAGCTGTCGGTGTAGGAGCCCACGGCCACACACGAGCCGGCGGCCGGGCAGGCCACGGGCTCGGTCGTGGCGCCTCCGATCACCTTGCCGAAGAACGCGGCTGGGTTGGCGCCGGCCGTTGGACCGAGCCCGCTCAGGGACGCCGTGGCGGCGGTCCAGGTGCCGGCGGCCGACGAGGAGGCGGCCATCAGCACTGACAGTCCAGCGGCCGCCGCGACGGCCATCACCGAGTACCCTACCGCCCTCAGCCGCCCGCGGTGGTGCACCGCTCCCGCTCCAGCACTGTGAAAGATCCTCACCACCTGCGCCTCCCTTGTGGCCATCCGGCGTGTCCAACCGGCGGCCCTCGCCGGCATCCGGCGTGAGCCGGTCAGCGCCAGGGTGAGGTGGTGGCGCCAAGATAGCATCGGGGGTTCGCCCCATTGTTTAGGAGCACCGACCGCAGTTCAGCCGGCGGCAGCCGGAGCGGCCGCACGGTCACTCCCGATCGGGACCGGGGGCCGGTGCCCTCCAGTTGCGCATGAGTTCGCGGCGCGAGCGGACGGCGAGCTTGGCATAGATCCGGCCGAGGTGATGCTCGACTGTCTTGGCGGAGATGAACAGAGCGGAGCCGATCTCGGGGTTGGAGCAGCCCGCGGCCGCGAGCTCGGCCACCCGCAGCTCCTGAGCGGTCAGCGTCGCGTCCGCTGCGGGCCGTCGCCGCCGGCGGCCCCCGCAGGCGGCCAGCTCGGCGGCGGCCAGCCCCGCCAACCGGCCCCCGCCGCAGGCCTCGGCGAGCTGCAGCGCTCGGCCCAGCGGTTCGCGGGCCCGCTTGGGCGCTCCGCAATGGCGCAGGAACACGCCGTAGCGGATCAGGGTGTCCGCCTCGGCCAGGGGCATCGCAACCTGGGCGTGCAGGCCCAGCGCCCGTACGAAGTGCGCTTCGGCCGAGGCGGGATCCCGGTCCTGTTCGGCCAGCAGGGCCCGTCCGACGGCGGCGGCCGCCCGCGGCCAGCGGCACGGCAGCGGCTCAACGACCGCCTCCAACTCTTCCAGCACCGCCCGGGCCTCGGCCACCCGGCTGGCGGCCAGGTAGGTGGCGATGGCCATCGACGCCCAGGGAACCACACAGGGCTCGACGATCCCCGCGGTGGCAGCCAGCTCGCGGATCCTATCCACCCCCGCCGCCGCCATCCCCACGTGGCCGGCGGCCAGATCGCGGCGCGCATCCAGCAGCCGCAGCCACAGCCAGCGGATGGGGTAGAAGTCGGGGAGCGATCCGGCCGCCTGCTGCACCTGGGCGGCGGCGGCGGCTGACTCCTGGGGACGGCCGGCCTCGTCTAACAGGATGGCGCGGGCCAGGCCCCCCCAGGGGTTGCGGTAGCCGAACACGGCGAGCTGCTCGGCCCGATCGATGAGTCCCAGCGCCTCCTCCAGCCGACCCAGGCGGTGCAGGGTGTCGGCGTGGGCGATGACGTAGGCGCCGATCGCCACGGGGGAGCCGATCTCTTCAGCCCGGCGGTAGCCGGCGGCGAAGGTGGCCTCGGCATCCTCGAAGCGCTCCAACGCCTTGTTGACGTTCATCTTGTTCACCCGCAGATGCCACTCCCCGTTGGGCCACCCCGGGTCCATCCCGGAGTCGACGGACCGGATCGCGGCCCCCACCTCCGGAGCCCCGGCCGGGTCACCACCCAGGACCGCGACGTACCCGGCCGCGGCCAGCAGCGCGGCTGGTTCCGCCGCTCCTGCGGGCAGCAGCGCCCTGGCTTTGGCGACCTGGGCGGCGACCCACCGCGGCGGCGACGACAGCAGGCAGCTGACCGCCGCCTCGGCCAGCACCGAGACTGCGGCCGCGGAGTCTGCGCGGGCGGCCTCGGCGGCTTCCTCGAAGTGGGCCTGCAGCTCATCCGGCCGGCCGGCCGCCAGTCCCGCCCGGGCGAGCACGCGGAGAGCGTCCACCCGGGCCCGGGGACGGACGTCTGGGTGGCCTAGCACACCTCGACAAAGCTCGGAAGCGTCAGCGGTGCGGCCCTGGGCGACCAGGGCTTCGGCCAGGGTGAGGACCAGGCCCGCTGGCGGGTCGGCACCGGCCAGCTCGGCGGCGTGGGAGAGGTGAGCCGTCGCGGCGCTCAGCGCGCCCTGGGCGAAGGCGGCCCTCCCGGCCCGTTCCAGTACCACCACCGCCTGGGGGTCGCCGACCAGAGAAGCGGCCACCGCATGCCCCGCTGCCTCACTCGGATCGACCTCGGCCGCCACCAGCAGCCGGAAGGCGCCGGCGTGCAGCCGCGCCCTCACCGGAGCGGCGGTGTCGTCGGCCAGGGCCTCGGCGAACAGCGGATGCGAGAATGCGGCCCAGCCCGGGCTGGCGTCGACGAGCAGCCCGGCCGCGCACAGGGCCTGCAGCGCCGCGGTGGACTCCGGCTCGTCCAGCCCCGCCAGTGGACCCGCCAGGCCGGTACGGAACCGGGGGCCGAAGATCGCGGCGGCCCGCGCGTAGCGCAGTGCCGAGCTGCCGACCCCGGCGAAGCGCGCCAGCAGCATCCGTCGCTCCAATCCCGCCGCTGGACCCAAGCGCGGCCGCTCATGCCCGGCGGACAGCGACCCGGCGGCCAGCTGCAGCAGCAGCGGGTTGCCTCCACAGGCACGCCACAGCTCGCCCGCCTGCGCTGCTGGGAGCTCCGCTCCCAGCAGGTCCCCCAGCAACCCCGCCCCCCCGGCGGGGCTCAGCGGGGCCAGCTCCGCAACCACCGCCTGACCGCCCCAGGCCAGCTCGCTGGCGAGCTCGGCGGCCGCGGGCGGCCAGGGGCGCAGGGTGGCGACCACTGCGGCGGGCAGGCCGGCCATTCGCCGGCAGAGGAAGCCCAGCAGGTCCAGTGAGTCCGGATCTCCCCAGTGGAGGTCGTCGATCGCGACCAGCAGTGGGCCTTGGGACGCCGCCTGAGTCAACCAGCGCAAGCTGCGATAGAGGCGAGCCGGCCGGGCCGCGTGGGAGTCCGTGCCCAGCACCTCGTCCAGCACGGCGCCGCCGTCCAGCCCGGCCAGCGCCATTCCGACGAGGCCGAACGGCAGGCTCGCCTCCGCCGCAGTGGCGTAAGCCCGTCCCATCCGCATCCCCGAGGCTCCATCCACGGCCCAGTCGAGCAGAGTCGTCTTGCCCAACCCCCCCTCTCCGACCAGGAACACCGTGCCTCCACGCCCGGAGCGGGCTCCTTCGACCAGAGTCGAGAGCGCGGCCAGCGCCGCCTCCCGCTCCCACAGGTGCGGGCTCACGGTGAGGCCCGGGCCCCCTGGCTGCTGGAGAAGACCGTGCGGGCCGTCGAGGGCAGCCCAGGACGGTCCCGGGCCGCCCATCCGCACAGCGGTAGGAGGTCAGGCAAGTGGACTCGCAGCCCCGACGCAGTGGTTCCCGGGCTCCCTGCCCAGCTGCTCGCATGGGCAGGCCGCCGCCGCCATCGGGCGGGTGCGGCAGCCCTCTGGAGCTGAACCCCCGGGGCCGGCCGCGCCCCTCGCCATTGCCGCCGCGGGGCGCGCCCGAGTCCGCCGCCGAGCACGTCGATCGCGAGCACGGCGACAGTGTATGGGCGTTGCAGGAGGATGTCGGACCGTTCCTACTGGGTGCCCATAAGCAGCGTCCAGGTCGGGACGAGCGGTCTTTCCCGACCTGGACGCTGCCAAGGTTGCCGTCGCCGTTTCGGCTCTTCTGCCACTGGTGTGGCTGCCCTTACGCCTTGGGAGCTTGGATTGGTCCTCGCACTCGGTACCCGCCACGCCGACGCTTCCCGCGCGGTAGCGCTCCACATGAGCGGGTGGCCCGGCCGCTTCGATCCGCCAGACGTGGTCACACATGGACCTGCCTGGGGTCTGCGCCGGGCAGAGTGCCCGAATGCCATTCTCCCGAGCACCACGGCCGCGGCCGTTACCCGGATACCTGCTGATGCGGTGCCAAGAGGCGAGCCAGCGCTGGCGTCCCCAGATTAAGAGGGCGGCCCCGGGCACCCAGCTGCTCGATGCCGAGTCCATGCTGGTCACCCACAGGGTGCGCATGAGCGCGTACGACGCCGAGACGGCACGGGCCCGGTTGCTCGCCCCTAATCACCGCCGAACGGAGGACAATGGCCGGGCCCTGCTGCGCCAGGCCTGCCGGGACAGCGGCACCGTAGGGGTATCCGACGACCACCTGGACGTTCGGCTCTACCATCTCGGCGCCCCGCCGCACTCGCACCCTGGCGGCCCTCTGCGCCCAGCTCAACCAGACCGAGACCCGCTGTCCCAGCACCGATCTGGTGCTCCGCTATTCGGTCAACCAGCCGCCCGGAGCTTCTTGATCTCCGGCCCCACATCAGGAGTCCCGGGGACTGCGCAAGCTGGGTCGCATCTCCCGGGCCCACTCGCGCAAAGTCCGGGGCTCGGGCAATCGCAGCGGAGCGGCCCGCCGCCTGGCCAGACGCCACGCCAAGGTCGCCCACCTGGGCCGCGACCACATCCACAAGTTGACCACCACCCCGGCCAAGACCCACCTCCGCTTCCCCTGGAAGACCTCGGCGTCAAGGGCATGCTGGGCAACCACAAGCTGGCCGGAGCGATGGACGACTCGGGCTTCTCCAAGTTCCGCCGCAAGCTGAGGTACAAGTGCACTTGGTACCGCTCCATACTGGTGGCGGCCGACCCATCGGTCCCCAGCTCCAAGAGATGCTCTGATTGCGGGATGCTCAAAGCGGAGCTCTCTCCCAAGGAGCACATCCACCGCTGTGAGAACTGCGGGCTGGCCCTTGACCACGACCTCGACGCGGCGATCAACCTCGCCTCGCGGGCGGATCACCGGGCCGTCGCCTCCAGTGCGGGCAGACGCAAAACGGCGATGGAGCCGCCCAGAAGACCCGGCCGCGCCGGGCAGGTGGCTGTGATGCGGCAACCGGCATCACCACGGAGCTCACCGCATCGATCGGCGATCCTCACGCATCGGCGGAGGCATCTCGCCCCCTGTCCCTTGCCTAGGAACGGATGTCTGGAACCAGTATCCGAGGAGATGTCCGTCGGATGCTGGGGGTGCCGGCCGTGGATGGTGGGTTCTCCTCCTGGGCCAAGTTCGCCGCGACC
>JAJZWW010000217.1 GCA_021846485.1 Actinomycetes bacterium | reverse complement strand
GGACCGCCATCCACGGGCTGGCAGACGGGGCCTGCCAGCAGACGAAGACCATCCGCCCGTCGGGACGCAACGCACAGCGGAGATTGACGAAGCCCGCTATTGGGCCGGCAAAAAACATCACCCCCGAACCGGCTGAACACCAGATCGAACGATCCGGCTCCGAGATCGGCACCCTGCGCATCGGCGCGGCGGAACCGGACCTGCGAGGCTCCGCTCGCAGCGGCGCGCTCCTCGGCTCGGGCGAGCATCGCAGCGCTCAGGTCCACGCCGAGCACCGTGCCGCCAGCTCCAACCGCGGCGGCCAGTGCGACCGTGGTCGTGCCGCAGCCGCAGCCGACATCGAGGACCGCCCCACCCTCCGCCGTCACGCCGCGGCGGCGAGGGCCACGTCGCCGAACGGGCCGGTATAGCGCTCGATCTCCTCCTCGGCCTCCACCCACAGCGGCCCCGCCACGTCGTTCCGGAACCGCTCTTGTTCCTCGTTGGCTGAGCCACCGGCCGAGCCAGTCGTCGTCACCTTGCTCCTCGTCGTGGGATGCGGGCAGGGCACTCGGGAGCCTGGTCGGGCATGGCAGATCGTAGTCGGGGTGTGTCGCTGCCATTCAGCTTCATACGGCGGCTCCCCGAGCACCACTTCGGGCGCGGTCCCCGTCGAGTTCTCGTTGATCAGTGCAGTGCGTACGCATGCTCTATGCGTGCATATGCAACACCGCCTCGGAAGGCGACGTCGACGTGCCAGTCGGCGCAACACCGCAGCTCACCGGCCATATCCCGCTGCGCACACCCTGCATACGCATGGGTACGCAGGATTGATAAGGCCCCGAGTAAAAGCCCCGAGCAGGCTGTCGCGAAATGCGCCAATCGTGCATGGGGCCGCCAGCTATCGACAGGCATTTTGGGTCCTGCGGTGGCACTGGCCGTCAGGGTGCGGTCTCCCAGCCCTCTTCCCGTTCGACGAGGTGGAGGGTCATGGTCTCGAGCTCGGAGACGATCTCTCGGAGGCGACGGGCGTTGTCGAACCAGGGGCGGTAGCGCTCGACCTGCTCGGGACTGAGGTAGCGGGTAACGGTCCTCCCGCCCGGGCCTCTGCGGGTCCACTGCAGGTAGGGGCCGTGCAGCTCGGGGGGATCGGCACGGCACCGGCAGCCGGCCTTGCCGCAGCGCATGCGGCGCTCGACCACGCTGCCCGGGAGAATGCCGTCGATTGCCGCCAGTTCTTCCCGCAGGCGGCGGTTCGCCCGCTCGTCTCGGGTGTGGGCTGAGCGCGTCGGCACCCACGTCATTGTGCCAGTTGCGGCATCCACCACTCGTGATCCTACCGCCGATAGACTGGAGGAGCATCGAGGGGAGGGGCGATGGCACACTTCTACGTGGGCGGGGACCGAGACCAGCAGTTCCTTCTGCCGGTGAGCATGGCCGACTGGCTGGAGGAGGGCCACCTCGCCTGGTTCGTGATCGACGTCGTGTCCCAGATCGACACCGCCCGCTTCCACGCCCGGCACCCCAACGACGGTCCAGGCCGCCCCGCCTACGACCCCGACATGATGCTGGCGCTGCTCTTCTACGCCTACGGGACGGGGATGCGCTCCAGCCGGCGCATCGAGGCGGCCTGCACGAGCGACGCCGCCTACCGGGTCATCTGCGGCTCGGTGACCCCTGACCACGCCACCATCTGTCGCTTCGTCTGCGATCACGAGCAGGCGATCGAGGAGACCTTCGTCCAGGTGCTGCGCCTATGCCATGCGGCCGGACTGGTCCAGGTGGGAACCATCGCCATCGACGGCACCAAGATGGCCGCCGACGCCGCCTTGGACCAAAACCACCAGGCGGACTGGCTGCGCGCCGAGGTGGCCCGCATCCTCGCCGAGGCACGTAGCACCGACGCCGACGAGGACGCCCAGGCGGCCCTGCTCGGCCCGGCCGAGTTGCCCGCCCTGCTCGCCACGAAGAGCGGCCGCCTGGCCCGCCTCCAGGCCGCCCTGGCAGAGATCGAGGCCCAGGACGCGGCCCAGGCCACCGAGGCGAAGGCCCGGGCCGACAAGGCCCGGGCGGCCGCCGCAGAGGGGCGCAAGCTCACCGGCCGCAAGCCCAAGGACCCCCACGCCGCATTGGCAAGAGCAGAAGCCGAGCACGCCGCCGCGCTCGTGGCCGCCGAGCGCAGAGCGGCTGAGCGGGCGAAGCGAGAAGCAGCCGAGGCGGCCGCAGGCAGGAAGCTCCGCGGTCGCGCGCCGGGGCCGGACCGGGTGCTCATCCAGGCGACCGCCGCACTCGAGGTGGCCAGGGCCGCCGCCGCAGAGGCGCCAGCGGCCGCTCGGGTGGCCAACACCACCGACCCCGACAGCCGCATCATGAAGACCGCCAAGGGATGGGTGCAGGGCTACAACGCACAGGCGGCGGCGAACGAGCACCAGGTCGTGGTGTCCTGCGCGGTGACTCAGGACGCCAACGACGTCGGCCAGTACCAGCCAATGGTCGCCAAGACCGAAGAGACGCTCGGCGCCGTCGGCGTCACCGAGCCCCTCGGCCTGGTGCTCGCCGACGCTGGCTACTGGTCCGAGGACAACGCTACCGCCGCGGGTCCCGACCGCCTCATCGCCACGCTCAAGGACTGGAAGCAGCGCCGGGCAGCCCGAGAGATGGGGACGACGACGGGACCTCCGCCGCAGGGGGCCACGCCGCTCGAGGCCATGGAGCACCGACTGCGCACCGCCGAGGGCGCCGCCGCCTACGCCACGCGTTCACACACCATCGAGCCAATCTTCGGGGACCACAAGGAGAACCGCGGCTGGACCGGCTTTCGACGCCGAGGCATCGACGCGGTGCGCAGCGAGTGGGCGTTCATGAACGCCAGCCACAACCTCGCCAAGCTGTTCACCCGCCAGTGTCAGCAGCAGACGTCTCTGGCCTGACATCAGTGGCGCGTTCGGGACGGCGCCCAACTCTGCCCCACGCATCTGGCGAGCGCACGCAGCTCTGCATCAACGCGAAACCGCCACGGATCTCGCCCGGGAAACGATCTTGCCCCCGCACGAGGACGACTGTGTCCCCACCGCTCGACGCGATTTTGCGACAGCCTGCGAGAAACTCGGATCTTCGACACGAGTCCCAACGCGAACCCGCTGGTCACAGCGTTGTGCATACGCAAAAGAGCGCGACGAACCAGACGAACTGGTGGCGGGGGTCACGACCCTCGCTCGATCATCGGGTTACAGACCCGACGAAGACGCTGGTCACGGCACTTGCCCTATGCAGCCGCCTGGGCGATTGCCCTGCTCAGCGCATGCCGGTGACCGTTGATCTCCCGAGAAACCCCGTCCCTAGTGTGAGGTGTCCGTAGCCCCGTCAACCGACGCGCGGCAGCACTTCGAAGTAGCCGCCATCTAGGGACCGAAGGACGCCGAAGTGCCGGTGGTCCAGGCTGGCGATCGTACGCGTCCGGTACCGCTCAGCCAACACCACGATCGATGCGTCCGCCACGCCGATCGCCTGGTCTCGGTAACGGGAGATGACCTCACCGGACCGCCGAAGCCCCTCCTGGTCGAACGCCGGCAAGTCCCACGCTCCGCCGGTCAGCTCGTCGAGCACGGCGAGCTCGTCGTCCACCCCGTGTCGGGTGGCGACGAGGTAGTCCAACTCAGCCACCACGTACGGCGAGACGACCAACGCATCGGCTCTGCCAAGCACCTCTGACACCGCTTCGTGGTCGGGCTCGGACGCATCGAAGAACGCCAGCAAGGCGCTCGTGTCCACGATGACTGGCGGCACGCGGTCAGTGTTGCCCGAAGCCGGCAAGCATCTCCTCGGCGTCGCGAGCGATCGGCTGCCCACTCGAGTAGAGAGCACCACGTGCACGAGGCCGGACGCCGCCGACCGACACCCGGATCGACTCGCGGATGATCTCTGCCTCCGACACCCCGCGCTCCGCAGCAGCCCGCTTGACCGCCGACTTCAGGTCCTCCGGCAGGTACAGCGTCGTCTTCTCCACACCTGTATGGTACCACCGGTGGCGCCAGCGGGCGAGGCGGCCGCTTGGCGGTGCCGACAATGCCATCCATGACCGACGACCAGCACTTTGACGGCTCTTCCGGTTTCAGTGGGACGGGTTGGGTGGAGTTTCGCACTTTGACCCGGTGACGCCGGCTCGGAGAACTGCCTCAGCTGGGTGACCGCTTCGTCCAGCGGTTGTCCTCTTCGAATACCTCGAGCGAGAGGTGCTCCAGCTCGCTGACAAGCGCCCGGAGCTTGCGGGCGTTGTCGAACCAGGCCTTGTAGTCACGCCACTGCTCCTCGCTCAGCACCCGGTTCACCGTTTTCGCGTCGACCTTGCGGGTCCATTGGATCGACGGTCCGTGCAGACGTGGCGGGTCGCCGTGGCACGCGCAGTTGTCCTTGCCGCAGCGGTAGTTGCGCACCGCCACCGAGCCCGGGAGCGCGAAGCCGATCTCGCCGAGCGCCGTCGCGATCCGGGCCTGCTCCTTCCGACGTCTCGCGCCGATCGGGTCCTTCGCCATCGGGATCCACCCTATCCGCTCCTATCCGCGGTCTACTACCGCGGGTCGGACGACGAGGGGAGGGCCGATGGCCGGAGCGAGCAAGGGGCAACGGAAGCGGTGGGAGACCATGATCGGGCTCGCCCGCGGGTGCTTCTCGGTGCCGAGCTTCTCGATCTTCTCGACGCTGGTCACCGGCTGGGTGCTGGCGCCGGGCAGGCGGACGGTCACGGGGATGATCGGTGCCGGCGATCCCGAGGGGTGCCGGGCTCACGACGCCTATCACCGCTTCTTCCGGGCTGCGAGGTGGTCGCTGTGCTGTGCCCCTCGGGGGGCCTACGCCACCTTGGCGGGGCGAGGGCTTCCTCGCAGCACCATCACCTCCCGGATGCGCCGAGACGCCGCGCTCTGCTGCGCGCTCTACGAGGCTGCCCCGCCGCGCACCGGCAAACGGGGCCGGCCCCGCGGTGTGGCCCGCACCGAGCTCGGCGACGCGTGCGAGGAGAAGGGCCAGCCAGCAGAGCTGGACGTGCGCGCGGATGCGGTCCTCGCGCCGGTGGAAGACCGGCCGCAGATCGATCGTCGACTTCAGACCCCGCCAGCCCCGCTCCGCCTCGTAGAGGGCCTTGTAGCCGGTCGCGATCTCCTCGGCAGACAGGGCCTCATCGGAGCTTCGCAACAAGAACTTGCCGTCGAAGTGGGCCTCGCGCCTTATGGCCGCTTTGTCGACGCGCAGCTTCGCGTCCTTGGTCAGGCGTAGGAAGCGCTTGAGCCCGGACTTCGTCGACAGCGCCCCGTAGGGCTCGAGGCGCTTGTCGCGCGAGAGGCGGTCCAACCGCTCCACACCCCTCGATGCGGGCCTCGAGGTGGGCGACGATCCGGCCCCACACCACCTGGTCGCGCCGGGCACGCTCGGGGTTGTGGCAGATGACGAAGCCATCGGTGCCGACGCGGACCTCCTTCACCCGAAGGTTCCCGGCAACCTCGCCGTAGCGGCCGGCGCGCGACAGCGCCGCCTGGGCCTCTGTCGAGTCCGAGCGCAGGCGCTCGCTGACGATGCAGTGGCCACCCCCGCGCTGGAGGTAGCGCCGGTTCTCCGCCGAGTTGAAGCCCCGGTCGAGAAACCAGATCACCCGGTGCAGCCCCCAGGCCCCGAGGTCGTCTTTGACCTTGCAGATGATCACCTGGTCCGACGTCTCCCCGGGAAGGACCAGACACGCACCGAGATGCCCTCTCTGGTCACCGCCATGGCGAGCACCACCTGGGGCAGGTCGGACCGGTGATCTTTGGAGTGCTTCGACCAGGCCCGCAGCGAGCGCTCCTCGAGGCCCTCCTCCCCTCGTCGCGCTCGGCGGCGGCCTCGCCGGTGTCGCCTTCGAGCTCGGCGGCGAGGCGGTCGAGCTCGAAGTAGGTGGGGGGCGTGTCGAAGAACAGCACGTCGACCTC
>JAJZWW010000216.1 GCA_021846485.1 Actinomycetes bacterium | reverse complement strand
GGGCGCAGAAGCAGCCGTGGCGGACGCCGATGCCCCACTCGGCGGCCAGGCGGGCGGCCACGAGGGCATGGTGCACGCCGTCGACCACGAAGCTCGCCACAGGCAGCGTCGACACCGAAGGACCCGGGCCGAGCACCCGGACTCCGGGTACGGCGGCGAGGCCGCCGCGCAGGCGGGCCGCGAGGCGGTCGTCGTGGGCCTGGATCGCCGGCCACCCGATGCCTTCGATGGCCCGGATAGCAGCAGCGAAGGCCACCGCTCCCACGACGTTGGGCGAGCCGGCCTCCTCTCGCTCGGGGGGAGCGTTCCAGAGCACCTCGTCGAGCGATACCAAGTCGACCGCTCCGCCGCCCGCCAGGAACGGGTCCCCGACCGCGAAGGTCGTCCTCGGCCCGACGAGCGCCCCGGCGCCGAAGGGCGCGTACATCTTGTGCCCGCTCCAGGCCAGGTAGTCCGCTGCCACGGGGAGGGGCCGGTGGGGGGCGAGCTGGGCGGCGTCGATGAGCACCGGGACGCCCGCCTCGTGGGACAGCTCGATGAGGGTGTCGACCGGCGCCGTCCAGCCGCTCACGTTCGACGCTCCGGTCACCGCCAGGAGCTTCGGGCGGGGGGTCGTGCCCAGCGCCTCGGCGACCGCTCCTGGCTCGAACGTCCCCTCCGATGTGCACTCGACGTAGCGCACCTTGGCGTAGCGACGCCAGGGGAGGAGGTTGGCGTGGTGCTCGACGACGGTGGTCACCACCACGTCGTCGGGGGCGAGGTCCAAGCGGAAAGCGAGGTGGTTGATGGCTTCGGTGGTGTTGCGGCAGATGATGGCCACGTCGTCGTCACGATCCCTGCCGGCGAAGCCCAGGATGGTCTGGCGCGCCTGCTCGTAGGCGGCGGTGGACGAACGCGACCGCCATCCCGCGCCACGGTGGATGCTCGCGTAGCCAGGGAGGAACTCGTTGACCGCCGCGGCCACCTCGACCAGCGCGGCGGTCGACGCCGCCGCGTCCAGATCGAGGTAGGGGCGCTCGACACCGTCCACGCACGGCGCGGGCCCGCCCTGGCCGAGCACGCGGGCGAGGCCACCGCCTCGGACATCTGCATCGCTGATCTCATCCATCTGTTGGTCCTTTCACCACGTCCCGAAGAGGCCACATCGCCCGCCCGGGCGAATGAGTCCCACCTCCGGCGACGATGCCGGGCGCTCGGGGCCCACACTCACCGCCTCGGGGTTCAGCCTCGTGGAAGCGGGCCAGGTCGGTCGCGAGCTGCCGCGAGCGTGTGAACCAGATAAGGCCGGACGTTGTCGCCGACTCGTCGGTCATGAGCGCTGCCGCCCATCGTGCGCGCGGACGAAGATCCCCGCATAGCCACGCCCTCGCGGGAAGGGGAAGCAGACCAGTCACCGGACAACGACCTTCGCCCACATGCCCTGTTGAGCGTGGCCGGGGACAGGACAGATGATGTAGTACGTGCCGGCCGGTGGGGCACGGAAGCGGATCGTTGCCGCATACCACAGGTTCCCATCGGGGGCTGGGACGGGCATGATGAACGCCCCTGGCGCTGCGACCTTCCCCGCCATCATCGCCATGCGGCCATACGGCGGGGCGGCCGTGGTGAGCTCGAAACCGTGGGGATGGCCGGGATCGCCGTCGGCGAAGTCCACGGCGAGCGTGGCGCCGGCCGGCACGCTGACGGTTGGTCCACCTGGGCCGTCGACGCCGTCGAGCTGCCAGTACATCCCGGGCCGGCTGCCGGGAGCTCCGAGGGCGACCAGGGCCACCTGCTGGCTGCGGTAGACCAGCGTCGAGCCTGTGTGGTCGACACTGCGCCGCGCGTCGGCGGCGAGGGCCTCCATGCGGCTGGCAGGGACCAGCCCGCCGGGGGCGCCGTGGGCGATGTCGGACCCGCCACCCATCATGCTCCCGCCGCGCGCCGTGCCTCCGCCACTGCCCATCATGCTCCCGCCACCTTGAGTGTTCGAGCCGGCCCGAGATCCTCCGGGGACGACAGCGGGCGACGGCGAGCTTCTCGCCCCGTGGGTGTCGGCCAGAGCGAGGCCGCCTGCACCGGCGCCTGCCCCGATGAGGACGGCAAGCACGGGGACGAGCACCTTGGTCCAGTTCAACGCGGTTCCTCCAAGGTGTGCGCGTGGGACCCCGACGTGGCGACGGACCGGCTCCCCGTCCCCCTCCGATCCCCCTTGGCCATCGACGAGCCGCTTCGGTCCGGTTCGTTCATGTCGCCTTGTGGCTCGGCGGTGGTGTCAACCACCGGAGGTGCTCGGAGGCGCCGAGGAGCTCGAGGCGGCGCCAGAGCACGGGGTTGTCAGCCGACTGGCTGGCGTGGCAGGCGATCGCCTCTCGTTGACGGGCCCGGTCCACCTCCACGGTGAAGTCGAGCTCCTCGGGTGCTCGGCCGACGAAGACGCAGCCGAGCTCGGCGTTGAGCCGGGTGGTCACCCGCTGCGGTAGTGCCCAGCCGAGCACGGGCAGACCGCGGCGGGCGCCGACGGCGGTCGCGACCTGCGTGGCACGGACGTGGTCGGGGTGGCCGGTGATCCCACCCTCGTCGAAGGCGAGCAGCAGGTCGGCGCCCGCCGCCTCCTCGTCGACGGGGCCGGCGAGCTCTTCGAGCTCCACCTCGGCGAGGTGGCCGTCGCGGTAGCCGTGCAACTTGCACGCGCTGACGCCGAGGACCTGTGCTGCAGCCTCGAGCTCCTCGGCACGCAGCTCTCCGAGCGGCCGGGGGCTCGCGCCGAGCGTGGAGGCCTCCCCGTGGGTGAAGCACAGCACCCGGACACGAGTCCCCTGCTCGGCGAAGGACCCGAGCACGCCACCAAGGCCGAAGGACTCGTCGTCGGGATGGGCACAGACCGCCAATAGCGCTGCCACCCTCGGCAAGGCGTCGCCAGTCAGGGCCATGGCGCTACCATCCGAGCGTGGCCGGCATGCGCCGGCCACGCTTCGCGTGCCAGAGGTAGGTGCGCTCGAAGGCTCGCTTGGCGAGCAGCCACCGGCGGCCCTCGGAGACCGTCGGGATCGCGTTGCGCGGCGGGCGCACCGGGTCGACGGCCATGTAGGCGCCCCGGTCGCCCATGTCGAGCACGCAGCGCGCCGAGAGCTCGGCGGCGAGGCCGCCGCCACGGCCGCCGATCCTCGACGTGATGTCTCGGGCCGCGATCTGTGCCATCTGCTCGGTCATGTGCCCGGTCTTGGGGAGGTTGACCGGCACCGGCGTCTCTCCCACCGGTGCCATGGCGACCGCCACCCCGACGGCGTAGACACCGTCGACCGACTGGTGGCGGTAGTGGGCGTCGATGGGGACGAAGCCCTTCGGGTTGGCAAGCCCGACGCTGTTGGCCACCGCGTCGACCCCGGCGAGCGGCGGGATGACGATCGAGAGCACCGAGGGGACCGGGGGAGCCCCCTCCACCTCGACGGCCTCCGCGGTGATCTTTCTCACCGCGGCCGAGGTGGCAAAGGAGATGTCACGCTCTTCGAGCTCGCCTTCGAGGAGCTGGCGGATCTTGCCTGCCCCGCCCATGCCCATGTGCCCGAGGAACGGCTCGGGGGTGAGGAACGTGATCGGCACCTGGTGGCGCAGCTTGCGGCGACGCAGCAGGTGGTCGAGCTCGAACGCGAGCTCGTAGGCCGGTCCGATGCAGCTCGCACCCGGCGCGGCCCCGACGACGACTGGTCCGGGTTCGCCCAGCAGGGCTCGGACCGCGGAGCGCAGCTCGGTGGCCTCGGGAGCCGACATCGGCGAGTGGCCCGGCCCGTCGAAGGGGCCGAGGCCTTCGACGGCCTCGTTGGCGCTGCGGTGCCCAGTGGCGACGACGAGGAAGTCATAGGGATGCTCGCCCGCTTCGGTGACGACGAGCCTTCGCCCGGTGTCGACGCCGGTGACGGTGTCGTGGACGAAGCCCACGTGCTTGGCAGCGAGCGGCTCGGCCAGGTCGAAGGAGATCTGTTCGAGGCGTCGCGTGCCCATCGCCACCCCGGGCAGCGAGGGAACGAAGGTGAAGCGGCGCTCCTTGGAGATGACCGTGATCGTCGCCTGGTCTGGCCCGAGGTGGCGCCGCAGCTCGTAGGCGGTGGTGAGCCCGCCGAAAGAGCCGCCGGCGATCACCACGCGCACAGCCATCGCCCTACCTCCTCGTGGTTGGCACCCCCGCCACGGCGACACGCATGAGAGTCTGCGGCGGCACAGCGAGCGGCCGTGCGGGACGATGCGCTCAGAAGCTCACGACCTTGTCGGCCCAGATCGTCCACTCCGCCACCTCCTCGAGGCTCGAGCGCCGAGCGCCCTCGACGAGAGTGCCCTCGGCGAAGGCCCGGGCGTCCATGCAGGTGCCGCAGCAGCCGATCTCGCCGCCGTGGCGGACCACTGCGGTCACCATGCGGTCGAGGTGGTAGTAGCCGTCGGGCAGCTTCTGGTTGGCGAGCGCGCAGCCCACCGCGTCGCCGAAGAGAAAGACCCGCACCTCGACGTCGTCGCGCTTGGCGAGGGCGCCTGCCAGGCGCAGGCCATTCCAGCAGCGCTCGGTGCCATAGGGCGGATCGTTCAAGATGACGAGGGTCTTCATCGGGGGCTCCTTCCCGTCTCTGGCGCCCCGGCGGCGACGGGAAGCCCGGCCTGGCGCCACTCGGGCATGCCGTCTTCGAGGCAGCGCGCTCGGCGGCCTGCCGAGCGCAAGCGCGTCACGGCCTGCGGAGCGAGCAGGCACAGCGGACCCCGGCAGTAGGCGACGACCTCGATGTCGGGATCGAGCTCGGAGAGACGGGCCTCCAAGTGCTCCAAGGGAAGCGACAGCGCACCGGGGATGTGGGCGGCCTCGTACTCCTCATCAGGGCGCACGTCGAGGACGACCACGTCACCGGCGCGCACCCGAGCCAGCAGCTCGCCCCGGGTGACCCGCTCGGCGTCGCAGCTCGGCGAGCCGATCTCGCGCAGGATCTGGTCCACCTCTGCGAGCCGGGCCCGGGCCAGGTCCCCGAGGGCAGTGACGAACCGGCAGACCTCGTCGCCCGCGGCCCGGTAGTAGACGCGGGTTCCCTCCCGGCGCGTGCTCACCACGCGGGCCTGGCGCATGATCTGCAGGTGGGCTGACGCCGTCGTCAGCTTCAGTCCGGTGGCGGCCGCCAGGGCCTCTACGGGGCGTTCGGCCTGGCAGAGCAGCTCGAGCAACTCGATGCGCTTGGGATGGACGACGACCTTGCCGATCCGCGCCAGCTGCTCGTAGATCCCGTCCCGCTCGACGCTAGGTGGTACATGCTCCATAGATCTATGGATAACACACGGAAGGTAGGTTTGGCAAGCGGGTTCCGGGGGGCTGCCGGGCGGGATGCACGCCACAGCCCACGCGGCTGAGGAAGGCTCAGGAAAGGTAGAGCACCCTGCCGACGGAGCGCGCGGCGGTGCCCAGCGGAGCGCGGCACAGTTGGACCGCTGTGCCGGGAAGGCCATTGGGGGCGCTCCAACCAGGCCTTCCCTCGCCGTCGCGGCCGTCACTTGTTGGCAGACGTCGGCGCTGTCCCGGGTCGTGCTGCGCGGCCCCGCTCGACGCCGAGCGCAGTCAGGGCTGCGCCAAGGAGGAAGGCGCTTCCGGCGATGGCCATCCCCACGCGCAGGCCGGGGACGAAGCTCGCCCGGTGGGCGACAAGGCTGCCGAGCAGGGCCACCGAGGTGCGGTCCTCGCTGCCCCGCACGGCCACCGGCGCCCGGTGGGCGACAAGGCTGCCGAGCAGGGCCACGCCGATCACCCCGCCGACCTGGCGAGCAGCGTTGAGCGTGCCTGAGGCGAGCCCGCCCCGCTCGTGCGGCGCGGCCTCCATCACCGCCGCGGTTGCCGCGGGCATGGTGAACGACATCCCCAGGCCGGCGGCCATGAACGGCACGACCAGCACGCCGTAGCTGGTGTGTTCCCCGACAGCGATCAGACCAAGCA
>JAJZWW010000215.1 GCA_021846485.1 Actinomycetes bacterium | reverse complement strand
TGACCATCCCCGCCTGAAGCGCCATCATCGTCTCGCCGACGCTGGAGGCACCCGGGCCCGGTCCCATGTCATTGGCGGAGAGGTGGTCCCTTGAGGGTGGCGGGCGACAACCTGCGGACCGTCGAGCAGGTGACCGGACGGATCGACCTCGGCCAGGCGATCCTCGGCGGGATCGGTACCGGGGCGTGGGTGGGCCTGTTCGTCGGGTTGATCGTCGGGCTGTTCACCGTCGGTCCGGCGTGGCTCGGCCTGATCCTCGGCGGGATCCTGATCGGGGCGGCGTTCGGGGCGGTCTTCGGGCTGGCGGCGGGGATCGCCGCCCGCCGGCGGGGCGAGTACTCGGCGCTGCGCAGCGTGGTCGCCTCCCGCTACGACGTGATCGCCCTCGACGGCACGGTCGGAGCCGCCCGCCAGGCCCTCGGCCTCGCCTCCCCGGCCCAGTACCCGCCGCCGCCGGCCTGACGGTCCCCCCCGCAGGTCCCCGGTGCCTCTCGGTCTTCGAGGGCTGGGGAAAGGCGTGCCGGGGGGCTCGGCGGGCGGCTCGGGCGGCTAAGGGCCCGAGCGGCAACTACTTGGACGGCCGAAGGCCGAGAACTGTGTGCTGACACGGCCGAAGCTGGTCACGCCGTCCAAGTAGTTGCCGGACTGACGCCTCCGCCGGGTCGCCTGCGAGGTGGAGCGTAGCGGACCCCGGATCGTTGCGGCGCACCGGGCCGCAGGTCCCCGGCCCGGCCCGGCGGACGCCGTGGCGGGGCACTGTTGGGCGATCCGGGGGGGAGCCCGGACGCGCCGGTGGGACGACCCGAGGGCCGCCCCACCGTGATGCTCTACGCCGGCGCGCCGGCGAGGTGTTGTTGTCGGTCTACTTGACCACGGCGGCGACGACGTTGGACTTGACCCCGTCGACCATGGCGTAGAAGTGGTTGGTCTTGTCGATGTGCACCACGAACTCGGCCACACCGTTGCCGAACCGCGCGGCCGCGGCCGGCTTGATCGCCTTCTGGAAGAACCGGGTCGTGCCGTACGCCTCGTCGAAGAGGTGGATCGCCGCGCCCGGCTTGTTGGTGGTGACCCGAATGACCACGTCACCGGGGTGCATGAGCGCCACCGGCGGGGTCATGTACACCTTGGTGGCTACCGACACGGCCGACACGCCGATGATCGACGACGGGGCCGACGGCGTGCCGCCACCGATCACGTTCTTCGCCACGACGGTGAAGTAGTACCGGCCGGTCATGAGCCCGGTGACCCTGGCGCTGGTACCCCGGACGAACACGGTCTTGCCCTTGCCGCGGATCAGGTGGGCGGTGACGAAGTAGCCCTCGATCGGCGAGCCTCCGGTGCTCGACGGGGCGCTCCAGACCACGAACACCGTGCCGTCGGTCCCACCGCTCACCTGCGGGGTGGACGGGGCGGAGGGCTTGGTCGTCGAGCTGGACGGAGTGACCTCCACCGCCTGGGACAACCCGGAGGTCTGCCCCGAGCTGTTCATCGCCTTGACCCACAGGTACACCGGGGTGCCGGCGGTCAGGTCGTCGACGCTGGCGGTGGTGCCGGTGCCCGAGGTGGAGCCGAGCAGCTTGGCTCCGGCCGACGAGGCCGAGGTGGTCTCGTAGACCTGGTACCCGCTGATCGCCGAGCCGCCCGAGCTGCTCGGGGCGGTCCAGCTCAGGTTGACCAGGCCGCCGTCGTCGACCGCCTTGACCCCCGTCGGGGCACCCGGGGCGGTGACCACCTTCGAGGTCGTCGTCGTAGCCGACGCCACGTTCGAGTAGACGGGCGGGCTGGCGGCAGGGAGTGCCTCGACCTCGAAGTAGTAGGTCGTCCCGGCCGTCAACCCGGTCTGCGTGAAGCTCGTGCTGGTGTCGATCTTCATCGGCGTCGCGCTGGAGAGACCGCTCTTCGAAGTGGCTTTGAAGATCTCGTAGTTGCTCGCGGCGGTGAAGCCGTTGGTGCTCGACGCGTTCCACTGGAGCTTCACGCTGGTCGGGCTCGTGGCCGCGGCAGTGAGCCCCGTCGGAGCGGCCGCGGTACTGACAGCCTTCGCCGCCACGACCGACGACGCGTTGGACGGCGCCGACGGGGCCCCGATGTCAGCCCCGGCGCCGTTGCGGGCCTGGGTTTCGACCGTGAAGCTCGTCGAGCTGGTCGAGGAAACACCGCTCACCGTCGCCGTGTCGGTGTGGACCCCGAGGGTGACGTCCGCCGACGGCGCCGCCGTTCCGTTCTCCAGCACGTCGTAGGTCACGTTCCCTGCTCCGAGGTCGGTGGGCGCCGTCCACTTCAGGTTCACGGTGCCCTTGGTGGACGTCTCGGTCGCGGTGAGGCTGGTGGGCGACCCGGGCGTCGGAGCGCCGGTGTCGATCTTGGCCCCGCCCGAGGTCGCCGTCCCCGAGGTGTTGGACACCTCGGTCACCTTGTAGCTGTAGGTCGTGCCGGCCGCCGGCGCCGAGTCCGTCGATAGCTTCGATGTGGCGGCGCCGCTGTCCTTGAACGTCGTTGACGTGGACGCGACGTTGGCGATCGCCACCCCGTCGCGCTTCACGAGGAAGTGGTATCCCGAGCTGGGGTACTTGGGAGCGCTCCACTTGATCGTGTTCGCCTCGGGGTTGCTGCTGCTGACCGCGGCGGTGTTGACCGTGGAGACCGACGTGAGCGTCGGGGCCTGCGGAATGACCGACGAGCTGGTGAGCGGCTTCTCCTTCACCGCGGACGACACCGGCCCGAAGGTCGCTGTCGACGCATTCGCAGAGGCGGCGTTCTGCGCCGCTACGGTGAAGCTGTAGCTCGTGCTCGTCGTCAGCCCGGTGACGATCGTGCTCGTCCCGCTCGTGTGGGCTACTGAGGCGGTCCCACCGTTCTCGAAGACCTCGTAGTTCACCACCTTAGAGCTACCGCTGGACGCCGGGGCGCTCCAGGTGAGCTTCACGGCCGTCGGTCCGACGATCGTGCCCGTGACGTTCTGGGGGGCGCTCGGCGCAGCGCTGACCACGGTGACGCCGGCGGTGGCGTGCACCTCGTTGGAGGCCGCCGAGGAGCCGACGGAGTTGACCGCCTTGACCACGAAGTACTCGGTCGTCCCGTTGGGGGCCGAGACAGTCAGGGTGTTGCCGGAGACCGGCACGGAGCCGTTGATCGGGGTGGAGGACTCGCCCCCGCTGGAAGTCCCCTCGTAGACGTTGTACCCGCTGGCGTTGGTCTGCTTCGTCCAGGAGAGGTCGATCTGGCCGCTGCTGGTGCCCGAGACGCTGAGGGTTGGGGGGAGCGGCGCGGTGGAGGTGCTCGGGGTGGCCGAGACGGTGGACGACGCGGTACCGGTGCCGGCGGAGTTGGTGGCGGTCACGTCGAAGAAGTACGCCGTGCCGTTGGTGAGGCCGCCGACGACCACGCTGGTGGTGCTCCCGCTCACGATGCGCTGCGAGGTGAGCGAGGACGACGAGGTGCCGTAGTCGACCGTGTAGCTCGTCGGGGTGCCACCGGAGCTCGGGGCCTTCCAGGAGACCTGCACGGCGCCGTCGCCGGCGGTCGCGGCCACGCTTGCGGGGGCGCCGGGCTTGACCGCCGCGGCGGCGGAGCTGGCCTCCGAGGAGAACGAGCCCTCGCCGGCGGGGTTGACCGCGGCCACCTGGAAGTAGAAGGTGCCCGGGTTGGGCGTGGTCACCGTGTAGGTGGTGCCCTTCACCAGGACGTTGTTGTTGACCGGGGTGGTCCCGGCCTCACCACCGGAGGCGGTGCTCATGTAGACGTTGTAGCCGGAGACGGTCCCGCTCGGGGCGGTCCAGCTCAGGGTCACCGTGTCGAGGCCGGCGTCGGTCGCCTTCAGGGCGGTCGGCGCACCCGGGGTGCTGATATCGCTCCGCACGGTGTGCGGGGTGATCCCGAGGGTGGCGGCGCTGGCGATGGCCGGGGTGCCGAAGGTGGTCATCGCGGTGGCGACACCGGCGATCCCGAGGCGCCTCAGCGTACGCTTCTTCTGGTCCATTCTCTTCCTCTCAACGTGTTGGGGACTCCGCCCCGATCCGGTCGGCGCCCGGCGGACGCCTTGGTCTTGCTAGGTGCTCAGGTGTTGGTCCACCGGGTTACAGCGACGTCACACCCCCTTGGATACTGCGCGGTGGAGGACGGGGTCCACGTCGGTCAGGGACGTTAGCACGGGAGCTCCCGAGGATCGCGGATACTCGGTGACGTGGCGTCCGGGCTCCGCCCGACGCGCCGTGCGATCTCCGCCCTGCGATCCATGGATGCGCTCCTCGATGCTGCGTTGCTCGGTCCACCCTGCCGCCAGACGGGTGGGCTGCGCCCGGTACCGCCACCTGTTCGGGGCCCGGGATGGTCAGCGCCGTGAAGCTAGCCGGCCCGGGTCCGGCGCGCAAGTTTTTCGCACCGGGCCGGCGGGAGGCGGCGGTCACTGGTCACCGGCCGGCGGGTCGGAGGGGTCCGGGGCGGCGGCCCCGTCGAGCTCCTCGACGCTCATCAGCACCGCCCGGGCCTTGGAGCCCTCCGAGGGGCCGACGACCCCCCGCTGCTCCAGCAGGTCCATGAGCCGGCCGGCCCGGGCGAAGCCGACCCGCAGCTTGCGCTGCAGCATCGAGGTCGAGCCGAGCTGGGAGCGCACCACCAGGTCTCGGGCCTGGTCGAGCAGGTCGTCGTCGTCGTCCTCTGCGCCCCCTGCCCGGCCGGCGCCGCCCGGGGCGTCGTCGGCGCCCTCCACCCCGTCGACGTAGCGGGGCTCGGACTGGCGGCGCCAGTGGGCGACGACCTTGCGGACCTCGTCCTCGTCGACCCAGGCCCCCTGGACCCGACGGGCGACGCTCGAGGAGGCGGTGAGTAGGAGCATGTCGCCCTTGCCGATGAGCCGCTCGGCGCCGGCCTGGTCGAGGATCACCCGGCTGTCGGCGAGCGAGGACACCGCGAAGGCCAGCCGCGAGGGGACGTTGGCCTTGATCACCCCGGTGATGACGTCGACCGAGGGGCGCTGGGTGGCGATCACCAGGTGGACCCCGACCGCCCGGGCCATCTGGGCGATCCGCACGATCGACTCCTCCACGTCGCGGGCGGCGACCATCATCAAGTCGTTGAGCTCGTCGATCACCACCAGGATGAACGGGAGCCGCTCGTAGGCTCGGGGCTCCGCGCCCAGCTCGGGCGGGCCGGTGAGGTCCCCCCGGTCGTAGGCCGCGTTGTACCCGGTGATGTCCCGCACCCCGACCTCGGCCAGCAGGTCGTAGCGCCGCTCCATCTCGTGGACCGCCCAGGCGAGGGCGTTGGCCGCCTTCTTCGGGTTGGTGACCACCGCGGTGAGCAGGTGGGGAAGCCCGTTGTACTGGCCGAGCTCGACCCGCTTGGGGTCGACGAGGATCAGGCGGACCTGGTCGGGGGTGGAGCGCACCAGGAGGGAGGTGAGCAGCGAGTTGATGCAGGACGACTTGCCCGCCCCGGTGGCCCCGGCGATCAGGATGTGGGGCATCGTCGCCAGGTTGGCGAGCACCGGCCGGCCGGCGATGTCCCGGCCGATCCCCACCTCCAGGGGGTGGGTGGCGGCCCGGGCCTCTGGGGAGGTGAGGATGTCGCCCAGGGCGACCGGCTGGCGCCGGCGGTTGGGGACCTCGACGCCGATCGCGGAGCGCCCCGGGATCGGGGCGAGGATCCGCACGTCGGTGGCGGCCATCGCGTAGGCGATGTCCTTCTGGAGGCTGGTGACCTTGTTGACCTTCACCCCGGGGCCGAGCTCCAGCTCGTAGCGGGTCACCGTCGGCCCGACGGTCATGCCGACCAGGCGGGTCTCGACCCCGTGGGCGGCCAGGGCGTCCTCGAGCACCCGGCCCTGCTCCTCGACCGCCAGGCGGTCGACCTCCTGGGCCCGGGCACGCCGCAGCAGGCCGACCGGGGGCAGCTTCCAGGTGCCCGGCTCGGCCGCCGGCCCGAGGCCGATGCGCAGCTGCTCGGGCTCGGCCGCCGGCTC
>JAJZWW010000214.1 GCA_021846485.1 Actinomycetes bacterium | reverse complement strand
AGCTGGCCCGAGCCCGGCCATGCCCGTCGGCGGCGAGGGTGGCGCGGCGGTGGCGCCCGCTGGCGGCGGCCTCCTCGGCCCGGCGCTTTCTCCGGCGGCTGCCGCGACAGCACCGCCCACCGGCGAGCCCGCCCCTTCGTCGCCCGGTGAGGGGCCCGCGGGCCCGGGGCCGGGGGCCCGGCCCGCCGGGAGGCCGCCGCTGCGGCCCCGGGCACTGCGACCCCGGGCACTGCGGCCCCGCGACCGATCCCCTCCCAGCGAGCCGAGCCGTGCCCCACGCTCACTCCCGCCGACCCTGCGCCGCGACCCGGGGCAGCGCCACCACCGGGAGCTGCGTCGCTGCTCGGCCCTAGTGGCCAGCCGCCTGGCGGAGCGCGCCGCCACCACGACCGGGAGCCGTCCGGACGCGACCTGCGAGGTGCCCGGGTCCTCGTGACCGGGGCGTCGAGCGGGATCGGGGCGGCGACCTCCCTCGCCCTGTCCTCCCGGGGAGCCCTCATCGCCGCAGCCGGCCGGGACCGCTCGGCTCTCGCCCGACTGCGCGAGGCGACCGGGGCAGCCGTGGTGGCCGGCGACCTGCTGGACCCGGGAGCGGCGCGCTCCACGGTCGAGCAGGCGACCGACGCCCTCGGGGGCCTCGACGTGGTCGTGAGCAACGCCGGGGCGGGCTGGGCCGGGCCGTTCGAGGAGATGCGCCCGGCGGAGATCGACCGGCTCCTCGACCTCAACCTGCGGGCCACCGCGCACCTGGTCCACGCCGCCCTGCCGGCCCTCCGCCGCTCGCAGGGCCGGATGGTGCTGGTCGGCTCCATCGCCGGGTCCCTCGGGGTGCCCGGGGAGGCGTGGTACTCGGCGACCAAGGCCGGGGTCGCCGGCTTCGCCGAAGCGCTCCGGGCCGAGGTCGGCCCCGCCGGAGTCGGCGTGACGCTCGTGACCCCCGGCGTGGTCGCCACCGCCTTCTTCGAGCGGCGCAACCGGGGCTACCAGCGCCGGCACCCCCGACCGGTGCCCCCTGAGGTGCTCGCCGAGGCCCTGGTCTGCGCCCTGGAGGACGGCCGCGACGACCTCGTCTACCCCGGTTGGCTACGGCTGCCGGCCCGCCTCCACGGCCTCCTGCCCGGCGTCTACCGCTCGCTGTCGCGCCGCTTCGCCCCCCCGCGGGCAGCGCTGCGCTCCGCCCCGCTCGGTTACCGAGGAGAAACTTGCCTGCTGGACTGTTTCGCACCCAAACCCCGAGGTGAGGGCTGGTGAAGAAGTCCAGCAGGCAAGTTCCTTCTCAGTAGGGTCCACCCGTGCCCCGAGTGCTGTCCATCGTCCTCGCCGGCGGCGAGGGGAAGCGGCTGATGCCCCTGACCCTCGACCGGGCCAAGCCGGCGGTCCCCTTCGGCGGCCACTACCGACTGGTCGACTTCGCCCTGTCCAACCTGGCCAACGGCGGTTTCCTCAAGATCGTCGTGCTCACCCAGTACAAGAGCCACAGCCTCGACCTGCACGTCACCCGCACATGGCGCATGTCCAACCTCCTCGGCAACTACGTCACCCCGGTGCCTGCCCAGATGCGCAGGGGGCGGCAGTGGTTCTCGGGGTCCGCCGACGCGGTGTTCCAGAACCTCAACCTGATCGGCGACGAGCGCCCCGAGCACGTCTGCGTCTTCGGCGCCGACCACATCTACCGCATGGACCCCCGCCAGATGCTCGACCGGCACATCGCGACCGGCGCGGGGGTCACCGTCGCAGGCATCCGGGTCCCCCGCCACGAGTGCTCGAAGTTCGGGGTGATCACCGTCGGCGAGGGGAGCCGGATAGCCCGCTTCGAGGAGAAGCCGACCGACACCCCCGGCCTGCCGGGATCCCCCGACGAGATATTCGCCTCGATGGGCAACTACATCTTCGACACCGCCGCGCTCGTCGAAGCCCTCCACGTCGACGCCGCCTCGGAGAGCTCCCGGCACGACATGGGCGGCGACATCGTGCCCGCGATGGTCGCGACCGGGGACGCCCACGTCTACGACTTCTCGCACAACGAGGTGCCCGGCTCGACCGACCGCGACCGCGGCTACTGGAGGGACGTAGGCACCCTCGACAGCTACTACGAGGCGAGCATGGACCTGGTGTCGGTCCACCCGGTCTTCAACCTGTACAACGCCGAGTGGCCGATCTACACCGCCGAGTCGACGCTGCCACCGGCGAAGTTCGTCTTCGAGGACGGCGATCGGCGGGGGCAGGCGCTCGACTCGCTGGTCTCGAGCGGGGTGATCGTCGCCGGTGGGACGGTCCGCCGCTCGGTGCTGTCCCCCGGGGTGCGCGTCGAGTCCGGCGCGCTGGTCGAGGACTCGGTGCTGATGGACGGGGTGACCGTCCACCCCGGGGCGGTGGTCCAGCGGGCGATCCTCGACAAGAACGTCGAGGTGGTCCCGGGCGCCCACCTCGTCGGCGGCGGCGACGACGGGGGAGACCGTTTCACCACCTCCGAGCGCGGCGTGGTGGTCGTCGGCAAAGGCGACAAGGTGACCGGCGCCGGCGACTGACGTGCGAACGCAGCGACAGAGCCCTCGACTCCGGCGCCGCGGCGTCGGAACGTGCCGGGGCGGTGGGGCAGGCCGGCCCGCCGGCGCTCGGCGCGGGGCACAGCTCCGCCGGGGGCGCTGATGCGGGTCTCGCTGCTCACCAGGGAGTACCCTCCGGAGGTCTACGGGGGGGCGGGCGTCCACGTGGCCGAGCTGGCCCGAGCCCTCACCGACCACGTCGAGGTGCGGGTCGGCTGCTTCGGTGCCGCTCGCCGCGACCCTCTCGTGGCCGCCTCGGTGGAACCCTGGTCAGCACTCCCCCCGACTCCAGAAGGCAGTGCCCTGCGGGCCCTGTCGGCCGACCTGGTGCTCGCTGCGTCGGCCGAGGGGAGCGACCTGGTCCACAGCCACACCTGGTACGCCAACCTCGCCGGGGTGCTCGCCAAACGGCTGTGGGGAGTGCCCCACGTCGTCACCTGCCACAGCCTCGAGCCGCTGCGCCCGTGGAAGGTCGAGCAGCTGCGCGGTGGCTACGCCGTGTCCAGCTGGGCGGAGGAGACCGCCCTGCGCGACGCCGACGCCGTCGTCGCGGTGTCTGCGGGCATGCGCGACGACGTGCTCTCGTCGTACCCGGGGGTCGACCCCGACCGGGTCCTGGTGATCCCCAACGGCATCGACCCCGACCGCTGGAGCCCGGACCCCGGCCGCGACGTCCTCGACCGCCTGGGAATCGACCCCGACCGTCCGTACGTGATGTGGATCGGCCGGGTGACCCGCCAGAAGGGCATCGACCACCTCCTCGCCGCCGCTGCCGGCATCGACCCGGCCACCGCCCTGGTGCTCTGCGCAGGAGCGGCGGACACGCCCGAGCTCGCTGCGGAGGTCACCGCGGCGGTGGAACGGCTCCGGGCCGGGCGCGGCGGGGTCCATTGGGTCGACGGGATGCTCCCCCGTGGCGACGTGGTCCAGCTGCTCAGCCACGCCGCGGTGTTCGTCTGCCCCTCCACCTACGAGCCGTTCGGGCTCATCAACCTGGAGGCCATGGCCTGCGAGGTGCCGGTGGTCGCCAGCGCGGCCGGCGGGATCCCCGAGATCGTCCTGGACGGGGAGACCGGCCGGCTCGTCACCTACCGGCCCCGGGGGGAGGGCGACAGCTCCCCCGCCGACCCGGCCGGCTTCGCCGATGACCTCGCCGCCACGGTCAACGAGGTGCTGGCCGATCCCGACCGGGCGCGCGCCATGGGAAGGGCAGGACGCCGGAGAGTCCTCGAGCGCTTCACCTGGGCGGCGGTCGCCGAACGGACCGCCGCTTTGTACCGCAGCCTCATCCCGGCGGGCTGAACCGGGCCGACCGCGCCGCTCCCGAGGCGACGCCGCCCGCCGGCACCTGCCCGTTGGGGCCGGCGGCCTCCGAGGCACCGCCGGCGGCCCGGGCAGGGTCCGGGCCGCCGGCGGGCACCCCGCCGGGCGGCCGGGTCGGGGTGAGGATCCCCTCGTCGACGTAGCGCTGCCCCCGCGACCAGCTGGCGATCGCCGCGACGAGACAGGCGGCCGCGGCGAAGCCGAACGCCTCCACCAGGCCGGAGTGGAACGGCCCGGCGATGAGGCTCGGGAAGAACGAGTGGCCGGTCAGGGTCGCCCGGTCGGCGGCACCGAGCGATCCGAGCGCCCGGGCTCCGACGAGGGACTTGATCGGGTTGTAGCCGAGGAAGGCGGCGAAGAGCACCGACACCGGGGGGAGGTGGCCGACCCGGGAGGCGACCGCGGCGGGCACTCCGTGGGCGGTGAGGCCCCGGGTCAGGTCGCTCGACAGGGCCGTGGACAGCCCGAGGATCATGAGGGTGAAGAAGATCCCGATCGACAGCACCTGCGCCGAGGACTGGAAGGTGGCGTTCATCCCCCCTCCGGCGCCCCTTTGGTCGGCGGGGAGGCTGTTCATCACCCCGGCCCGGTTGGGCGCGGCGAACGCCCCCATCGACAGGCCGTTGAGCAAGAGCAGCAGGCCGAACTCCCAGTAGCTGAAGTCGACCGGCAAGGTCAGCAGCAACAAGAAGGTGACGGCCGCCCCGATCATCCCGCCGGTGGCGAACGGCCTGGACCCGAAGCGGTCCGAGAGTATCCCCGACGCCGGCCCGGCCAGGAGGAAGCCGGCGGTCAGGGGGAGCATGTAGATCCCCGCCCATAGTGGGGTGGCCGTGAAGCTGAAGCCGTGCTCGGGCAGCCAGATCCCCTGGAGCCAGATGATCAGCATGAACATCAGCCCACCCCGGCCGATCGCCGACAGGAACGTCGAGAGCGTCCCGAAGCTGAACGCCCTTATCGCGAACAGCCGGAGCCGGAACATCGGGTTGCGCACCCGGGTCTCGATCACCACGAAGGCGGTCAGCAACGCCACCCCGCTCGCCAGCTCCGCCAGCACCTTCGGGCTGGACCAGCCCATGTCGTGACCGCCGGCGGGCTCGATCCCGTAGGTGATGCCGATCATCAACACGATGAGGCCGGCTGCGAAGGTGAGGTTGCCGAGCCAGTCGATGGGGGCGCGTGCGCGGATCCCCCGGTCCTCGAGCTTGGTGTAGGCCCAGACGGTCCCCGCTATCCCGAACGGCACCGAGACCAAGAACACCAGTCGCCAGTCGATGGGCCCGAGGATCCCGCCGAGGATCAGTCCGATGAACGACCCGCTGATCCCGGCGATGTTGTTGATCCCGAGGGCCAGGCCCCGCTGGTTGGTGGGGAAGGCGTCGGTCAGGATCGCCGCCGAGTTGGCGATCAGGAAGGCGGCACCCACTCCCTGGGCGATGCGCCCGACGATCAGCCACATGGCGCCGGACCGGCCGTCCAGGGGGTCCAGGGTGAGCACCAGCGACGCCGCGGTGTAGACCACGAAGCCGAGGTTGTACATCTTCACCCGCCCGAAGAGGTCACCGAGGCGGCCCAGGCTCACCACCAGCACGCTGGAGACGATCAGGAACCCGAGGATCATCCACAGCAGGTAGAAGCTGTTGCCCGGCGCCAGCGGGTCGAGGTGGACCCCCCGGAAGATGTCGGGCATGGCGATGAGCATGATCGAGGAGTCGATCGTCGCCAACAGCACCCCCAGGGTGGTGTTGGTCAGCGCGACCCACTTGTACCGCTCACCGCGCGGGTCGCGCCGGGAGGATCCGCCCACCCCCGGCGCTCCCACCCCCGGCACTCCCGCGGCCGGAACGCCCGCCACCGGCACTCCCGCCACCACTTCGCCCGCTGCCTCCTCGCTCACCCTGCTCGCTCCTGTCTCGCCCAGGCCGGCGCCACCACCCTCGACTGGGAGGGCTTCGCCACCAGATAGTTGCCTCCACTAACTATACCGCGGTCGGGAGTGGCGCGGCACCCGGGAATCGCCGGCCGCTGTGCTTCGTTTGCCGAGAAGGAACTTGCCTGCTGGGCTTCTCCATGATCAAACCACCAGGTCACAGCC
>JAJZWW010000213.1 GCA_021846485.1 Actinomycetes bacterium | reverse complement strand
CGCCGGGGACGCACCGGGAAAGGTGAGCGGATCGAGGTGCCGATGAGCGAGGCGGCCACGTCGTTCGTGCTGGTGGAGCACGGCGCGGGGGCCGTGTCCGAACCCCCGACCGGTCCTGCCGGCTACCCGCGCATCCTGTCCCCTCACCGCCGACCGCAGCGGACCTCGGACGGCTGGATCCACGTGCTGCCCTACAGCCGGCTGCACTACGAGTCGCTTTTCGCCTTGGCCACCCCCGAGATGCAGGTCGACCCGCAGCTCTACGCGTCCGGGCGGGCGCGGATCGACAACGCCGACCTGCTCTACGAGCGGCTGCACGCACTGCTCGCCACCCGCACCACCGCCGAGTGGATGACCCGCTTCAGACAGCTCGGGGTGCCCGCCACCGAGGTCACCACCTTGGAGGAACTGGTAGACGGCCTCCCGCTCGCGACCCACCCCGTCGCGGGCGACTACCGCCAGATCCCGCCACCGGTGCGCTTCGGCGGGGCGAACGACACCACCGCCTCGATCCGGCGCCCCGCCCCGCTCGTCGGGCAGCACACCGACGAGATCCTCGCTGAGGTTGGCTTCGGCGAAGAGAAGCGGGCCGGCCTGCGCGCCGGAGGCGCCATCCCTCCCGACCCCCTGGACCGCTGACTAGCTAGCGGTGGTCGAGGCGGGTGAGCAGCGCCTGGAGCGCCAGCAGCTCCCCTGGGTTGCGAGCCAGGGAGCGGCCGGTCTCGTCGACCGCCTGCACCGCGGCCACGGCGGCGGCTCGACCGGAGGGGTCGGCGAGACGCTCCTGGTAGGCGCCGGCCAGCACCGCGAGGCCCATGCGCAGCTCGTCGGTACGCTGCCGGCGGACCTCCCGTCGGTGGCGCTCCTCCAGCTCCTTCACACCGGCGGCCAGATCGCCGCGAGCCGAACGGCCGACCTTGCCGTTTACCGCTGCCGCCCGGGCGCTGAGCGCCTCCAGCTCCGCCTTCTCGGCGGCGTGTCGGGCCGCTAGCGGCCCGACCGAGGAGTCGAGCAGGCCCACCAGCTCGTCGGCGATCGTCGCCACCGTCGCACCGGTCCCGTCGAGACGCCCGGGCAGCGACCGCCAGGTCTGCCGGCGGCGCTCGAGCTCGGGGTCGGCAGCCAACAGGCGAGCCCGGTCGAGCCGCCCCCCCGAGGCCCCCGCCAGCTCCGCGGCCCTGACGGGGTCCACGCCTTCGGCCACGAGCAGCTGGGCGACCGTCGACGTGGACAGCGGGCGGAGCTCTATTCGGACGCACCGGCTGGCGATGGTCACCAGCTCGGGCGGGACGAGCTCGGCCAGCACCACGAACACCGTCGACTCCGGGGGCTCTTCGATGGTCTTCAACAAAGCGGGGCCAGCGTCACGCACCAGGTGGAAGTCGGCGAGGACGAGCACTTTGCGGCGCCCTTCGACAGGCGAGCGGGCCGCGAGGCGGGACACCGCTCGGGCGGCGTCGACGCTGATCGAGGGACCCTCGCGCTCGACGACCACGACGTCGGGGTGGACGCCGGTGAGCACCCGCCGGCACACCTCGCAGGTCGCATCGCCCCCTGCCGGGCACAGCAGGGCCGCGGCAAACGCCCTAGCCGCGGCCGCCTTGCCCGTGCCCTGCGGCCCGACCAGCAGGTAGGCGTGGACCGGGCGCGCTGCGGCCGCCCGGAGGGCGGCGACCGCCTCGGGCTGCCCGGGCACCGCGGCGAACAGTTCGGCCCCTGCGGCCGGGGCCACCACGGGCAGGTCGGGAGCAGCGCCGGGCACGCGGGAAGGTTACGACCACTCGGCGACGGACCGCGCGCCCGGCGCACAAGGGGCGCAAGGGGCTGGGGCTACGTCCAGCGGGCCGGCCGGCCAGCGGGACGGTGGGCCGCCACGCCCCCGCTGGGCCGGCGATCGACGGGACAGCTTTCAGCCGCGCGGGCCCGCCGGCGGGGCATACTGCGAGATGAGAGATGTCCGGCGCGGGGGAGGAGCAGATGGACGAGCAACGAGCCCGGGAGCTGCTGGCGGAGGAACGGCGCCACATCGAGGCCCTCCTGGCCGAGGTGGGCGGGCGGGTCGAGGTGCGCGAGGCGGGCGACGAGCACGCCGACCGTGACGATGGGGCACAGCCGCTGACCGCCGAGGAAACCGACGAGGCGGTGGCCTCCGGCCTGAGGAGCCGACTGGCGGCGATCGCCCGGGCGGAGGCACGCCTCGAGGCGGGGACCTACGGACGGTCCGTGAAGAGCGGCGAGGTCATCCCCGACGAGCGCCTCGAGGCGGACCCGGCCGCCGAGCTGACCGTGGAGGAGGCTGCCGCACCGACCCGACGGTAGCCGCACCGACCCGGCGGTAGCCGCACCGACCCGCATCCGCCCGCTGGCGCCCGGCCACCCGGACCCGCCCAACCGACCAGCCCACCCGACCCGCCGGCTGTCACGACCAGGAGACGGCCGGAGCCCGCGGAGGAGACCGAGCAAGGAGCCTGTGTTGGAGACCGACGACCCCGAAGACCTCGCATCGCCCGAAGAGCGCACCGTGCCGGCCTACGATCAGCTCCCGGAGGGACCCGACGGGGGCCGGATCGCCTGGGGTCTGTGGGGGGAGGGAGAGTCGGTGGGCCGGCTCCGCCTCCAGACTCCCGGGCGGGTCGCCGAGGCGGCCCGGACGGTGCGCAAGGGGGCGGTGTTCGCCCTGGACGCAGCGATCGACGCCGTCGACCCGCCGCTCAACGCCAGACGCGGGCTTCCCCGCCACCGGGTACTCCACGAGCCCGGTCCCGGCCTCGCGGCCACCGACGACGTCTGGGACAACTTCTACCCCCAGACCTCCAGCCAGTGGGACTCGCTCGCCCACGTCGCCTACCAGCCCGGCCGCTTCTACAACGGCGCCACCGACGAGGACGTCCTCGCCGGACGACGCAACACCGTCGACCACTGGGCCCGGCGGGGCATCGCCGGGCGGGGCGTGGTGCTCGACGTCGCCCGCCACCTCGACTCCCGCCCACAGGATGCCGCGGCCTACAGCGTCGCCGACCTGGAACGGGTGCGGCGCGTGCAGGGCGTCGAGTACTCCGAGGGTTGCGTCATCCTCCTCCACACCGGGTTCCTCGCCTGGTACACGGGGTCGAGCCGCGCCGAGCGCCAGCGAACCTGCTCGCCGCTGCGGGCTCCTGGCGTGGAGCACACCGAGGAGATGGCCCGCTACCTGTGGGACTCGGGAGCCGCGGCGGTGACCTCCGACACCTACGCGGTGGAGGTCTGGCCGCCCGACTGGAGTGACGCCGCCCTCCCGTGGGGCTTCTTGCACCGGGTGCTGATCGGCGCCTTGGGCTTCGCCCTCGGCGAGCTGTGGGACCTCGGGGCGCTGGCCGCGGACTGCGCCGCCGACGGGGTCTACGACTGCTTCGTGTGCTCCGCCCCGCTCCACGCGCCGGGCGGCATCGGGTCCCCGGCCAACGCCCTGGCGATCAAGTGACCCCGGGGACGGCCCTCCCCAGACGAGAGCCGACCACCCCGGCCACCCGTGCGGCCACCTCCTCCATCCCGCCATCGCCGTCGACGACCGCCCAGCGGCCGGGGTCACCGGCGGCCAAGGCGGCAAAACCCTCCTCCACCCGCCGGAAGAAGTCCCGGCCCGCCCCCTCGATGCGGTCGGCCCCATCTCCCCGGGCGGCGAGACGGGCCCGGGCCACGTCCGGCGCCACCCGCAACAGCACCACCAGGTCGGGCTCGCAGCCGCCGGCCGCCCACTCCGACAGCGACCGCAGCTCCCCCACCGGGAGGCCCCGCCCGAAACCCTGGTAGGCGAAGGTCGATCCGGCGAAACGGTCGCAGACCACGTCTCGGCCGTTGCGCAGAGCCGGGACGATCACTGCGGCGACGTGCTGGGCCCGGGCCGCGAGGGCGAGCAACACCTCGGCCCTCGCGTCGAGCCCGGTAGCGCTCGGGTCGAGCATGAGCCGCCGGATGTCCTCCCCCACCGGCGTGCCGCCCGGCTCCCTGGTGAGGACCGCCCCGAGCCGCCCGGCGAGGAGGGCGGCCTGGGTGGACTTCCCGGTCGCCTCCCCACCCTCGAACACCACGAAGCGCCCCCGGGCGCCGGCCGGCGGGAACGGAGAGCTCACCGCCGGCCGGCGCCGGGAGCTCCGTCGGGGCGCGAGCGCTCCCCGCTCATCCCCGCCTCTTGCCGGTCGCC
The DNA here is from genome assembly GCA_021846485.1 of Actinomycetes bacterium. Classification (GTDB taxonomy): domain Bacteria; phylum Actinomycetota; class Acidimicrobiia; order Acidimicrobiales; family Palsa-688; genus JAKAQB01. The sequence continues at coordinate 1,823 of JAJZWW010000213.1, read as the reverse complement.
CGTGCCACCGCCCGCTCCTCGGTGGCCGGAGTCCGGCGCGCCCCGGCACCTCCAGGGTTCGCGCCCGCCGCCTTCCTCGCTCCGGCGGCCTTCGAAGCCTTCCCGGATGCGACCTTCCCCGATGCCTTCTTCATCCCGGCGGAGCCCGACGTGGTACCGCCGGAGGATTTCCCGGAGGTTTTCTTCACCCCCGCCCTCTTCTTGGCCGGCGGACCGGCGGCCCTCCGGTCGGCGAGGAGCTCCGCGGCGCGTTCGGGGGTGATGCCTTCCACCGTGTCGCCCTTGCGGAGCGAGGCGTTGGTCTCCCCGTCGGTCACATACGGCCCGAAACGGCCTTCTTTCAACAGGATCGCCCCTCCCGTCGCCGGGTCCGCGCCCAGCTCGCGCAGCGGCGCCGCACTCCGCTGCCCCCGGCGCGTCTTCGGTTGGGAGAAGATGGCCAGCGCCTCGTCGAGGGTGACGTCGAACAATGCCTGCTCGCTCTCCAGCGACCGGGAGTCCGCGCCTTTCCTCAGGTACGGACCGTAGCGGCCATTGGTCGCCACGATCTCCTCGCCGCTCACCGGGTCGACGCCGACCGTGCGCGGCAGGGTGAGGAGCTTCAGCGATTCCTCCAAGGTGACGCTCCGGGGGTCCATGCCCGACAGCAGCGACGCGGTCCGGGGCTTCCCGTCGACGTCGTCGGCCTCGCCGAGCTGCACGTAGGGCCCGTAGCGCCCCGCCCTCACCAGCACCCGCAGCCCGGTGGCGGGGTCCTCCCCGACGAGGCGGTCAGTGGAGCCCTGCGAGAGCAGCTCCTCGGCCTTCGCTGGGGTCAGCTCGTCGGGCGCCAGGTCCTCGGGCACCGAGGCACGCTCCTCGCCCCTTTGGATGTACGGCCCGTACCGGCCAACCCGCAGCACGATCGGCTGACCATCGGCGCCGTCGCCGATCGGGATCGAGTTGATCTCCCGGGCGTCGATGTCGGCCAACTGGTCCGACACGAGGCGCTTGAGACCCAGCCCCGCCGGTGAGCGGGGCGCGGCAAGATCCAGCCCCCCGGTGGGGGGCGTCCCGTCCCCGCCGGGGGCGATGCCGCCTTCCACCGTCCCGAAATAGAAGCGGGTCAACCACGGCACCGACTCCTCCGCCCCGCGGGCGATCTCGTCGAGGTCCTCTTCCATCTCGGCGGTGAACCCATAATCCACCAGCTCACCGAAATGCTGCTCCAGGAGGGTTATCACTGCGAAGCTCGTCCAGGAGGGCACCAGGGCGGCTCCCTTCTTCCAGGCGTACCCCCGGTCCTGGATGGTCTGCAGGATCGACGCGTACGTGGAGGGCCGTCCTACGCCCAGCTCCTCGAGGGCCTTCACCAGCGACGCCTCGGTGTAACGGGCGGGCGGGGAGGTGGAATGGCCCTCCGCCTCCAGGGCGAGGGTGTCGAGGGCTTCGCCGGCGGCAAGGGCGGGAAGGCGCACCTCCCGGTCCCCCAGCTCGGCGTCGGGGTCGTCAGAGCCCTCGACGTAGGCTCGCAGGAAACCGGGAAAGGCGATCACCCGGCCGCTCGCCGACATCTCCACGTCCTCGCCGGCCGCCGACGTCGCGCCGAGGCGGACCTGCACGCTGCGCCCCTCAGCGTCGGCCATCTGCGACGCGACGGTGCGCATCCACACCAGCTCGTACAGCCGGCGCTGGTCGCCGACGAGGCCGGTCTCCTCCGGTGTGCGGAAGGCCTCGCCCGCCGGGCGGATCGCCTCGTGGGCCTCCTGGGCGTTCTTCACTTTCTTGTCGTAGTGGCGAGGCTGGGCCGGAACGTAACGCTCCCCGTAGAGCACCCGGGCCTG
>JAJZWW010000212.1 GCA_021846485.1 Actinomycetes bacterium | reverse complement strand
CTCTTCCGCTGCGCAGTAGGACAGGAACGATTTGATCGCGGCGAGGCGTTGGTTGGCGGAGGCGACGCTCAGTTGCCGGGTCTCGACCAGCCACATGGTGAACGCTTCGATGGTGGCGTGGTCGATGAGGTCGAAGGAGATCTCCGAGAACGGCAACTACCGTGTCTCGCGGAGATAGTCCAGCAGCGTTCTGAGGGCTGTCTTGTAGGAACGGACGGCGTGCGGGCTGAGACCGCCGGTAGACCAAACTCCGGAACCGGTGGACGGATTCTATCGGAACGGGTGGACGAAAACCCCCGGAGCCGTCAATCCACATCATCAGTCCGAGGTCGCACGCCTGGAGCGTCAGGCGCAATCTCAGGTGGTACGCGACTATTGCACACTCGATTGGAACGGTATCGCCCTGATGTAGGCGCAGCGCTCCCGGTCTGCAGCGACCGCCTCCCGGCACCGTCACGCCGGCGTCCGCGTCGGCCGCCAGCGAGCTCAGCCCGTGGACCCTCCCAGGGGGCTCTGGCGGTGACGACGGACGTGGGCGGCCAGCAGTGATATCGTGCACTATCAGGAGGTGGTCGCGCTGCCTGACGTGCTGGTTCGAGAGGTTCCCGATGAGGTGCTTGCAGCCATCGACGCTCACGCTGCTCACCTCGGGCTGTCCCGCAATGAGTACTTGCGACGCCGTCTCCGCCAAGACGCGCAGCACGCCATGCACGCCGCGATCGGAGTGGAAGACTTGATCCGCTTCGGCGAACGCTTCGCCGACCTGGGCGACGAGACGGTCATGCGACGGGCCTGGTCCTGACTCGGGTGCAGCCCGGCGTCTCGGTGCCTGCCGCCTGGTTGATCGACAAGTCTGCCTTGACGCGTTTGGGTGCGAGCGCGGACGCTCAGCTGTGGACTGGGCGGATCCAGCGTGGCCTGGTGAGGGTCACGACCGTCACGCTGCTCGAGGTCGGCTACTCCGCCAGAGGCGAGCACGACTTCGCTGATGCGTTGCGGAGCCAGCCGCTGGGGTCGATGCCCGTGGAGTACCTGACGCCCTTGATCGAGGATCGCGCCGTCGCGGTGCTGTCGATCCTCGCCGGACGCGGGCAGCACCGGGCGCCGCCGATCCCCGACCTGCTGGTCGCAGCGGTCGCTGAGTTGGCCGGGCTTACGGTGCTGCACGTAGACAAGGACTTCGACCTGATCGCTGAGGTGACCCGCCAACCCGTCGAGCGGCTGTGCACTGGCTGAGCCAGCGTCGCTGGCAAACAGCTCAGCGAGGGAGCGGCGGAGTTGGCGAGATGGCAGACACCGCCGAGCCGGCGGTTGGGCACCCCGCCGCGCAACCGCTTGGCGCGCTCGGGGCGGGCGCCGACGCGGTTGGCGGCGGCCTCGAGTCCCACCCCGGCACCCCGGCAGCGGGCAAGTGGTCGAGCTCGGCGGCGCTCGTGGAACGGCGAGGCTGGCCGGGACAGGGCGGCCCTGGTACGGGCAAGGCGCCAGGGCGCGGGTTCAAGATAGCTGGCGGCTCAAGAGACGCCGCAGCGGGTCGAGGTCGCCCCGGAAGGAGGCAACCGAGGCCTCGACGTTCTCGTCCTCGTCGAGGCCGCTCCAGTCGAGGGAATGCCCGGCTTCGGCGGCCGGCTGGGCCAGGAATGCCCGCTCAGCCCGGCCGTTGCCCTCTCGGAAAGGGTGAAGTGTGCTGATCTTCCCGAGGTAGTGGGCGGCCGCGTCGACGAGCTCGGGTCGGCGGAGGTCCCGGAGGTAGCGATCCTCTGTGAGCTGGCCGAACAACTGATGGGATGCAGGAGCGCAGCGCGCAGCGCTGCTCCTCGTGAGAGGCCCTGATGGTGCGATTGGCCCACCCGCCGAGCGACAAGCGGCCAACCCTGGTGGCGCGCCATCTCCTCGGCAACGGAGGTTTGTCCCCTCCCGTGTCTGGGCTTGCGAGACGGCGCTCGGGTCAGCGGACCGGCGGGTCGTAAACGCAGGTGGGATCCTCGGCGAGGGGGTCGCCGTAGCGCGCGAACGCCTGCGCCCTCGAGCCTCCGCACAGCTCCCCGAGCTCGCATCGCCCGCATCGACCCTGGAGCCGCGACGCGTCACGCAGCGAAGCCATCAGGGCGGACCCGGAGTAGATCGTGCTGAGCGGCGCCTCCCGTACGTTGCCTGCCACGAGGGGCAGGAACCCGCTCGGGCACACCTCGCCCCGGTGGGAGACGAAGACCACGCCTCGTCCGTCACCGACCGCCAGGGGCGACCGCGCCGGACGGCCAGCAGGCGGTGGAAGCGGAGCGGCGTGCAGCTGCGAGTACAGCGGTCCGAGACCGGAGGGCTCGTTCGGTCGCCGGAGCAACACCCGACGGTAATGAGGTGCCTCGGTGGTCTTCAAGGGGACGACGCTCGCGGCGTCCGCCAGCCAGTGCAGCACATCTTCGACCTGTGCTGCTTCGAGCGGCGGCAGTCCCGTCGCCCGCCCAGTCGTCACCACGAAGAACACGCTCCACAGGTGGGCACCGAGCTCGGAGACCAGTCGGAGGATGCCCGGCAGCTCGCCCACGGTGTCGCCGCACACCGCGGTGTTGACCTGCAGGCGCAGGCCTGCTGCCCGCGCCGCCTCCGCTCCCGCCAGGGTCCAGCGGAAGGACCCCGGCACGCCCCTGAACATGTCGTGGGCCGTGGGGCTGGCAGCGTCGAGGGAGAACGACACCGCGCCCGCGCCAGCTCGGGCGAGAGCCCCGAGGCGCTCTGCGGTGGCCAGAGGTGTGCCCGCGGGGGAGACCGCCATCGCGAGAGAAGCCCTGGCCCCATGGGCGACGAGCTCGTCGAGGTCGGGGCGGCGGAGAGGGTCCCCTCCCGTGAACACGACGATGGGTCGGGGCGGGCCCAGCCCCGCCAGGTCGTCGAGCACTTCGCGCACCTCGGCCGTCGTCAGTTGTTCGGGGTCGGGGTCCTCCTGCGCGTCGGCCCGACAATGCCTGCAGGTGAGGGCGCACGCCCTCGTCAGCTCCATCAGGACGAGAAAGGGTCGAGACCCGGGGTCGACTCGGAGGTGCCGCAGGACCCGGGTGCGACCCTCCGTCCTGGTAGCACCGGTAACCGGCTCGCTCGCCATCAGTCGCTCCATGCTCTTCGACAGCTCAGGTGCAGACAATGTACAGTCCCAGACTCTACGTCCAGCGACTGACTCCTTGCAGTCGCCAGCCGTACCCGGCAGTGGAAGGAGCGATGGAGGATGGCGGTGGGTCGGCGAGGCATCGAGCGACGCGGCATCGAGGCTGTCCCCCCACAGGAGCGGACCGTTCGCGCGGCGGGGCTCTTCCCCATCTGGTTCGCCGCCAACATCGGGGTCCTGTCCTTCGTGCTCGGGGCAGTGCTCGCCAGCTTCGGCCTGGACCTCCTGCAGGCCGCTTCGGTGGACCTGGTGGCGACGATCGGGTCGTTTTGCCTCGTGGGGGTGGTCTCGGTGGCCGGGGCACGCTCCGGGCTGCCCAGCCTCACCCTGTCGCGTGCCGCCTTCGGCCGGGTCGGCAACTTCGGCCCGGCGGCCCTCAACTGGCTGAGCATCCTCGGCTGGGAAGTGGTCGGCTCGGTCGTGACCGCCTGGGTCATCGTCGAGTTGGTCGGCGTGAGCACGGGGGTGCACCCCAGCCGGAGCCTCGACGTGGTGGCCCTCGGGGCGAGCGTGGCCGTGTCGCTCGGCATCGGAGTAGCGGGCTACGAGACGATCCTCCGCTTCCAGCGCGCGGCGAGCGTCGGCTTCGGCATCTTGTCGGTGCCGGTGACCGCGCTGCTGCTCGCCAGGGTGCACTGGACGGCGGACCTGCACGCCAAGGCGGCGTCGCCGGGAGCGGCCCTCGCCGCGGGCAGCATCATCGCCGCCGGAACCGGGGTCAGCTGGCTGAACCTGGCGGCCGACTACAGCCGCTATGTGCGTAGGGACGAGCCGGCGTCGGCCATATGCGCCTGGGTGACCGTTGCCGCGTCGCTCCCGGTGACGGTGCTGGTCCTCGCCGGGTACCTCCTGGCCGGCCAGGTGCACGGGCTCGCCGCCGCGCCGGACCCGGTGGTGTCCCTCGGGCACGTGCTGCCGAGGGCGATGTCGGTGCCCTTCTTGGTGTTCGCGGCCGGGGGGATGGCGGCCGAGACCGACCTGGCCTGCTACTCGTCGGGGTTGGCTCTCCTCGCGCTCGGCGTGCGGGCGAGGAGGTCCCGCACGGTTGCGCTCGACGCAGGGGTGGTCGCTGCCGTAGGGCTGTGGACCGTCCTTCGCTCCGGGAGGTTCCTGGCCGGCTTCGAGAGCTTCCTGGAGTGCCTCGCCGACCCGATCGCCGCCTGGGCCGGTGTGGTCGTCATCCACACCGCTCTCGGTGCCCGGGTGCGCCGGTGGCGGGGTGAGGAGGCACTCCCGGCGCACTACCGAGCCCGACGTGGGGTCGACGGTGTCGGATTGGCGTCGTGGGCGGGCGCGACGATGCTGGGACTGGCGACCACCGTCACGCCCTGGTACCGGGGGCCGCTCACCATGGGCCTCATGGGCCAGGGCGGCTTCGGTTGGGCGATCGCGTTCGTCGCTGCCGCCGCGGCAGCGGTCCTCGGGTGCCTGCCGCCACGCGGGCTGGTGGCGCTCCGGGGAGCGTCCGCTCGCCCGGGGGGGAGGTTGCAGCCCCGCCAGACCGAATGAGCCGGGTGCCGCTGGTGGAGGAAACCGGACGCCTCCGGCGGTTGCTGCTCGTGGGCAGCATCCTCGTCGACGTCCTGGTGTACGTGGACATCCTTCCCGAGCGCGGGAGCGACACGGTGGCCAGGGGTTCGCTGATCAGCAGCGGGGGCGGCTTCAACGTGCTGGCAGCAGCGGCTCGCCTCGGGCTGCCCGGCGCCTACGCTGGACGCATCGGCGCGGGCACGTTCGGTCGGCGCGTGGCGCGCGATCTCGAGGTCGAGGGGATCGCCGCCTTGTTGCCACCCAACGCCGGGGGAGACACGGGATTCGACGTGGTCATGGTGGAGGCCGGCGGCGAGCGCAGCTTCCTCACCGCCCCGGGCGTCGAGGCCTGCCTGCGTCTCGAGGATCTGGCTCGGCTGTCGCCGGAGCCCGGCGACGTGATCTACGTGTCGGGCTACGACCTGTCGTACGCCTCCTCCGGGCCAACGCTCGACGCCTGGCTCGCCGAGCGGGCAAGTGGCAACCTCCTTGTGGTGGACCCGGGACCGCTAGCCGCGGAGAAGCCCGGGATGGGGCTTGCGGGCGTCCTTCCCCGGGTGGGCCTGCTCAGCTGCAACGCCCGGGAAGCCCGTCTGCTCTCGGGACGTGAGCACCCGGGGGAGGCGGCGAAAGCGTTGACCGACCTGGTGGCGCCTGGGGCGGCCGTGGTGGTCCGGGTGGGTGGCGACGGCTGCTGGGTGGCGACAACTGCCAGGGGGTCTGCTCCCGTCGGCGTGGAGCTCCCCGGCCGCTCACGAAGTGCCGTAGCCGTCGTCCACGTGGCGGGCAGACCGGCCACTGCGACTGACACCACGGGCGCAGGCGACGTGCACGTGGGCGCGATGCTGGCCCGCATGGCAGGCGGCGACGACCTCCTGGAAGCTGCCAGGACTGCGAACCTGGCCGCCTCCTTGTCGGTGATGCGTCCGGGGGGCGCGGCGGGTCCCTCAATGGCGGAGCTCACTGCCACCAGGCTGGCCTGGCGTGGAGCCGGGTAGCGGGTCATGCCCACCGCACCGCGGCAGCCTCAATGCGGCCATCATGACGACATCCCCGATCGGGCCTGGAGCGGGCTGCCGCAGCGGGTCCCGACCAAGCCCGTCGAAGCTGGCCTGTGGCGCCGGGAGGTACCCGGCCCAGATCCCCCTCCGCGATGCCGAGCAGCAAGACCGGGACACCCCGCACCTGCCCCTACCAGCACTTCCTCCGCGTGGATGACCGCAGCGTGGGGGGTGGCGAGCAGCTGCCGGATAAGTGAGTGATACCGAGCGTACGCGCGTATTGGTGATACGGTTGCCGGGTGAACTTGACGGAGTAGGCGAGGTCGCAGGGCGTCCATCCGCAGACTGC